>DATMSF010000352.1:0-3249 GCA_035565535.1 Aeromicrobium sp. | reverse complement strand
ACTCGATGATCCCGATCGGCCGCGGCCAGCGTCAGCTGATCATCGGCGACCGCCAGACCGGCAAGACCGCCATCGCGATCGACACGATCATCAACCAGAAGGAGTTCTGGGCGACGGGCGATCCGACCAAGCAGGTGCGGTGCATCTACGTCGGCATCGGCCAGAAGGGCTCGACGATCGCCTCGGTGCGCGCCGCGCTCGAGGAGTCCGGTGCGCTGGAGTACACCACGATCGTCGCCGCTCCGGCCTCTGACTCGGCGGGCTTCAAGTACCTGGCCCCCTACACCGGCTCGGCCATCGGTCAGCACTGGATGTACCAGGGCAAGCACGTCCTGATCATCTTCGACGACCTGTCGAAGCAGGCCGAGGCCTACCGCGCCGTGTCGCTGCTGCTGCGCCGCCCGCCGGGCCGTGAGGCCTACCCCGGCGACGTCTTCTACCTGCACTCGCGGCTGTTGGAGCGTTGCGCCAAGCTCAGCGACGACCTGGGCGCCGGATCGATGACGGGCTTGCCGATCATCGAGACCAAGGCCAACGACGTCTCGGCGTACATCCCGACCAACGTCATCTCGATCACCGACGGCCAGATCTTCTTGCAGTCGGACCTGTTCAACGCCAACCAGCGTCCGGCGGTCGACGTCGGCATCTCGGTCTCGCGCGTCGGTGGTTCGGCCATGACCAAGGCGATGAAGGCCGTCACCGGCTCGCTGAAGGTCGAGCTGGCGCAGTACCGCGCCATGGAGGCGTTCGCGATGTTCGCCTCCGACCTCGACGCCGCCTCGAAGGCCCAGCTGGCCCGTGGCCAGCGACTGATGGAGCTGTTCAAGCAGGGGCAGTACGCGCCGTTCCCGATGGAGCAGCAGGTCGTCTCGATCTGGGCCGCCACGACGGGCAAGCTCGACGCCGTGCCGGTTGCCGACATCAGCCGGTTCGAGTCCGAGTTCCTGGACCACGTCAAGCGCACCGCCGGCGGCGTGCTCGACGCGATCCGCGAGTCCGGCAAGTTCGAGGACGACAACGAGCAGGCGCTGGAGCAGGCCTACGAGGCGTTCCTCGACCAGTTCCAGACCAGCGACGGCCAGTCGATCAAGGTCGGCCACGAGGAGTTCGAGGCACTTGCCGACGAGGACGTCGAGCAGGAGCAGATCGTCAAGCAGAAGCGAGCTTGATCCATGGCAGCATCCGTACGCGAGCTCCGCGCGAAGATCAGGTCGACTCAGGCGACCAAGAAGATCACGCGCGCCATGGAGCTGATCGCTGCGTCGCGCATCATCAAGGCGCAGCAGCACGCGGCGGCGGCGGCTCCGTACGCCCGTGAGCTGACCCGCGCGGTGTCGGCGGTGGCGACGTTCTCCAACGTCGACCACCCGCTGACCACCGAGCGGGAGAACCCGACCAAGGCCGCGGTTCTCGTCATCAGCAGCGACCGCGGACTGGCCGGTTCGTACTCGTCGTCGGTGCTGAAGGAGGCCGAGCGCCTCGCCGAGAAGTTGCACGGTGAGGGCAAGCAGGTCGACTTCTACCTGTCCGGACGCAAGGCCGAGGCGTACTTCAACTTCCGCAACCGCGAGTACGTCACGTCCTGGACCGGCACGTCGGACAAACCCGAGTACAACACCGCGCGCGAGATCGGCAACGCACTGGTCGACGCGTTCAACGCCGACGAGACGGCCGAGCAGGCCGTGGACGCCGCACGGGCCGTCGACGAGCTGCACATCGTGTTCACGCGGTTCCGATCCATGCTGATCCAAGAACCCGACGTGATCCGCCTGCTGCCGCTCGAGGTCGTCGAAGGTACCGAACCGCCCGGCGAGGACGACCTGCTCCCGTTGTACGAGTTCGAGCCGTCCGCGCACGAAGTGCTCGACGCACTGTTGCCCAAGTACGTGCACAGCCGTATCTACTACTGCATGCTGCAGGCCGCCGCATCTGAGCTCGCAGCACGTCAGAAGGCCATGAAGTCCGCGACCGACAACGCCGAGGACCTCATCCAGAAGTACACCCGAATCGCCAACCAGGCCCGCCAGGCCGGCATCACACAGGAGATCAGCGAGATCGTCGGTGGCGCGAACGCGCTGGCCGATTCCGCTGAGGAGTGAGAGAGAACATGACTGCAACCATTGACGAGACCGGTTCCGACACGGCCGGCGGCACGACGGGCCGCGTCGCGCGGGTCATCGGCCCGGTGCTGGACATCGAGTTCTCCAGCGACCAGATGCCCGAGATCTACAACGCCCTGCTGGTCGACACCGAGGTCGCCGGCGTCAAGGAGACGCTGACCCTCGAGGTCGCGCAGCACATCGGTGACGGCATGGTCCGCGCCATCAGCCTGCGTCCGACCGACGGCGTCGTGCGCGGCGCCACCGTGACCGACACCGGCGGACCGATCTCGGTTCCCGTCGGCGACGTCACGCTGGGCAAGGTGTTCAACACCACCGGTGCGGTGCTGAACCTCGAAGAGGGCGAGACCCTCGACGTCAAGGAGCGGTGGGGCATCCACCGCAAGGCCCCGGCCTTCGACCAGCTGGAGTCCAAGACGCAGATGTTCCAGACCGGCATCAAGGTCATCGACCTGCTGACGCCCTACGTGCAGGGCGGCAAGATCGGCCTGTTCGGTGGCGCCGGCGTCGGCAAGACCGTGCTGATCCAGGAGATGATCGCTCGCGTGGCCAAGGACCACGACGGCGTGTCGGTGTTCGCCGGTGTCGGCGAGCGCACCCGTGAGGGCAACGACCTGATCGCCGAGATGGAAGAAGCCGGCGTCCTGGACAAGGTCGCCCTGGTCTTCGGTCAGATGGACGAGCCCCCGGGAGCGCGGTTGCGCGTCGCCTTGTCGGCGCTGACGATGGCCGAGTACTTCCGCGACGTGCAGAAGCAGGACGTGCTGTTGTTCATCGACAACATCTTCCGCTTCACGCAGGCCGGTTCCGAGGTCTCGACGCTGCTGGGCCGCGTCCCGTCAGCCGTGGGCTACCAGCCCACCCTGGCCGACGAGATGGGCGTCTTGCAGGAGCGGATCACCAGTACCCGCGGTCACTCCATCACGTCGCTTCAGGCCATCTATGTTCCTGCAGATGACTACACCGATCCGGCTCCGGCCACGACATTCGCGCACCTGGACGCCACGACCGAGCTGTCGCGTGAGATCGCGTCGCTGGGCATCTACCCGGCCGTGGATCCGCTGACGTCGACGTCGCGCATCCTGGACCCGCGCTACATCGCTCAGGATCACTACGACACGGCCAACCG
>DATMSF010000351.1:0-2011 GCA_035565535.1 Aeromicrobium sp. | reverse complement strand
GACCGACTCCGGAGACGATGTCGACCTGCTCCACGACGACGCGCGGCGAGTGCTTCGGGACCCAGTACGACGTGCGGTTGTTGACCGTGTTGCCCGGTCCGCCGCGCACGCCGAGCAGCTGGCGCGTCGGCCGATCCCACGGGCCGATCGCCGAGATGTTCTGGTTGCCGTGGCGGTCGATCTGGGTCGCGCCCATCATCACGTGGCGTTTCCCGTACGGCACGACGGCCTCCAGGACCAGGCGAAACGGCATCCACCCCTCGACGACGTCGGCGGTCTGACCCAGCGGTGGTGTGCCGCTCAGGATGCGTGCCTCGCCGTCGGTGAGCATCAGCAACGGGTTCGACGTGTTCTTGGCCAGCCGAGCGCCGAGGGTCGGCAGCAGTCCCATCGGGCTGCCCATGATCTCGCCGTCGTCGGCGAAGCAGTCGGCGATCGCGATGGCGCAGTAGTCCGCACGGGTGACCTGGCTCATGCCGACGCCTCCGACAAGAACCCAGCGTATGTCGGCGCCGGCATGATGATCGTTGAACTTCTCGCTCGCTGCCGCTCGCTCATGCCACGAACTCCTTCACTGCGGCTTGGTAGGCCGCTTCGTCGCCGGACAGGAACCGTTGCTTGAACGCGGCCCACGCCTCGGGGTCCTTGGCGGCGGTCGCGTACTCCTTCTGGAACTTCTCGTCGCGCTCGTACGTGGGGGTGCACGTCGTGAAGTGGGCACCGTTGGGTGTCTCGACGACTCCGGCGACCATCGTGCGATTGATCAGTAGGCTCTGCAGGGGTGCGTCGACGGTCAGCCCGGCGGTGTCGATGATCTGCTCGGTGGACACGAATGCCCGGTCGGCGGCCATGCAGAACAGGTCGTCGAAGTAGGGGTCGGGTCCCAGGTACTGGGCGTTGCCGTACTGGTCGGCGCGGTTCATGTGCACCAGTGCGACGTCGAGCTCCAGCGCCGGGACCGCGACGAGCTGCTCGCCGTCGTCGTACGGTGACGTCACGAGTCGAAGGTCCGGATCGTTCTCAAGCACGGCCGAGCCGAGTCCGGCGCGCATCGGCAGGAACGGCACACGCTGGGCAGCGGCGCGCAGACCCGTCTGGAACATCCCCTCGTCCCACTCGCGGAACACTGCCGTGCGGTCCTGGCGGGCCCGGCCGAACAGCGGCTCCAGCGGGATCGAGTCCAGCGTGGCGAACGCGTAGGTGACGTGGCTGGCCTTGCCCGCGTCGAGCAGCAGGCCGACGTCGGGCCCTGCGTACGACACGACGCGCAGATCGGTCAGGTCGCTGCGCAGGATCGCGCGGACCAGCGCCATCGGCTTGCGCCGCGACCCCCAACCTCCGATCCCGACCGTCATGCCGCTGCGGATCTGCGCGACCACCTGCTCGATGGTCATCTCCTTCGACGGGGGCCTCACGCCTTCTCCTTCTCGGTCGCACTCGTGCGGGACTTCTCGGTGCCCGCGAACTCGTCGCGAAGCTCATCGCTGGCGCCCATCAGGTTGAGCTCCATCGTGAAGCCCTGCTCGAACCGGTAGCTGCGGTTGACGTCGACGGGGTCGATCCCGTTGAGCGCCTCTTTTGCAGCTCGGATCACCCGGGGATCCTTGCCGGCGATCTCGCCGGCGACGCTGAGCGCCAGGTCGTCGAGCTCGTCGCGACTCGCGATGGCGTAGACCGAACCGTGCTGCACCAGGTCCTTGGCGGGGATCGTGCGGGCGGTGAAGTACAAGGTGCGCATCAGGTGCTGCGGGACCAAACGAGCCATGTGGGTCGCGGCGCCGAGGGCGCCCTGATTGACCTCGGGCACGCCGAAGTAGGCGTCATCGCTGGCCACGACGATGTCGGAGTTGCCGACCAGGCCGACTCCGCCGCCGACGCAGAAGCCGTGGACGGCCGAGATGACAGGCACGGCGCACTCGTAGACGGCCTTGAAGGCCGCGAAGCAGCCCTTGTTGGCGCCGAGCAGCGCATCAAATCCGGCGGTGTGCTGCATCTCCTTGATGTCGACGCC
>DATMSF010000350.1:0-4910 GCA_035565535.1 Aeromicrobium sp. | reverse complement strand
CCGGGCTGCGTGGCCCACGGCCTGCCGCAGGCCCAGCGCGTGCACAAGCTGTTCCACCGCGACGACCTCGTCGTGGTGGGTCTGCACACGGTCTTCGAGCATCACGACGCGATGACCGCCGTCGCCCTTCGCGCCTTCCTGCACGAGTACCGCGTCGCCTTCCCCGTGGCGATCGACCAACCCGGCACGCACGGTCCCATACCGGTCACGATGGAGCGCTTTGCGATGCAAGGCACCCCTACCGTCATGCTGTACGACCGCACCGAAACGCTGCGCCTGCAGCACTTCGGACACATCCCCGACATGCAGCTGGGTGTGGAGGTCACTCGCCTTCAGCAGCAACCACGTGAACCGGCCCGCTGACGCCGATCAGCACGCCGTCTCCCTTCCGCCAGCGGTGATGCGGATCGGCCCGCACCGTCAAGATCGTGCCGTCATCGATCTGCGCCCCGAGCACCTGTGAGTCACCGCGATAGTCGATCCAGACGATGCGAGCAGTGGCCGAGGACGGTCCTGACACCTCCAGCGACGTCACGATGAGCTGTTCGGGACGAATGGCGGCCAGGCACCCCGCGGGTCCGACCACGTCCTCGGTCGTGGCCAGCTCACCCAGTGCCGTGGTCACCCGGCGCCGGCCGCACGGCTCCGCCCACAACAGCTCGACCGCACCCAGACGTGCGGCCACCCGCGCCGACGGCGGTCGCTGGTACAGATGCCGAGGCGTTCCGGACGCGATGATCCGGCCACCCTCGAGGATGATGATCTGCTGGCTCATCGACAGCGCCTCGACCACGTCATGGGTCACCAGGACTGCCGCCGTGGACGTCGCCTCGATGATTCGCGCCGTCTCGGTGCGCAGCGACTGCCGGAGCTGGGTGTCCAACGACGAGAACGGCTCGTCCAGCAGCAGCACGGGCGGGGCCGGGGCGAGTGCCCGCGCGAGCGCCACGCGTTGACGCTCACCACCGGACAGCTCGTGCGGCATCGCCTGGCCGCGATCACTCAGGCCGATCAGCTCCAGCATCTCGCCGACCCGATCGGCCCGATCGGCACGGCGCAGACCGTAGCCGATGTTGGCGGCCACCGAACGCTGCGGAAACAGCGCACCCTCCTGCGGCACCAGTCCGATGCGCCGGCGCTCGGTGGGCCAGTGCGTGACGTCTCGACCTCCCAGTCGGACAGTTCCCGACTCGATGGGGTGAAGTCCGGCGATGGCTCGCAGCAGCGTGGTCTTGCCGCTGCCCGAATCACCGAGGATCGTGACGATCTCGCCCGCGACAGCGTCCAGGTCGATCCCGCTGATCACCGGTCGGCCCGCGAATCCCGCGCTCAGATCCCGCACCTGGAGCGTCATGGGCGCGACGCCCGACTGAGTAGCCACGCGGGAGCCAGTCCGACCACGATCAGCGCCAGGGCTGCCGGAGCAGCCGCACCGTAGGCGTCGATCGACGTCTTCGACCACAGCTCGGTCGCCAACGTCTGCAGTCCGATCGGGCGAATCATCAAGGTCAGGGGGACTTCCTTCATCGTGGCGGCCATCACCAGGACAGCGCCACTGGCGATACCGGGCCAAGCCTGCCGCAAGGTGATCGACCATCCCACTCGCCAAGCAGACCGTCCCAGGGTACGCGCCGTCTCCCCCAGGATCGGCGACACCTGCTGGATCGCCGATCGCGCTGAGCCGATGGCCTTGGGGAAGAAGATGATGACGTACGCGAACAGCAGCAGCGGCAGCTGCTGGTAGGCGCTGGGCACGATCCGGATACTCATGAACACCACCGCCAGGGCGATGATGACGCTCGGCAGAGCCTGGCCGAGATAGGAGACCCCTTCGACCAGACGAATCCACCGGTACCGGTATCGAGCGCCGAGGCTGGCGATCGGCAACGCCACCGCGGTGGCAAGAACTGCGGTGGCGATCCCCAGCAGCAGGGTCGTCCGGGCCGCCGGAAGCAGGTCGGCGAGATCGGGGGCGTACCGACTGCCGCCGGCCAGTCGGTACAGCAAGGTCGCCACCGGGCCACCGACGATCACCACGACGGGCAGCGCGACCGCGCCGACCGCAGCTGCCGTCCCCACCCGACCCAGCTCCAGTGGGGGAACCTGGCGTGCCACCACGGTCGTGGCCCGGTGATCGGCGTGGCGGCGGGCCCGCTGCTCCACCGCGACGAAGAACAGCGCGAGCACCACGAGCAGCATCCCCAGCGCGGCGGCGTGCGAACGGTTCAGGCTTCCGGTGAACATCCCGTAGACACCGACCGTCAGGGTCGGCGTGCGCAGCAACGACGGCGACGCGAAGTCCGAGAGTGCGTAGAGCACCGCCAACAAGCAGCCGGCTGCCGCGGCCGGCAGGACTTGGGGCAGCGTGATGGTCAGGAAGGCACGCGACCGCGACGCGCCCAGGCTCCGCGCCACATCGGCCAGCGAGTGGTCCGCCCGGTTCAGCGCGGCCAGGGTCGGCAGCGCGACGTACGGCACGGTCGTCAAGGAGATGACCATGATCGTCGGCAGAACGCCCTGTGTCTCGGGGCGCAGGGCCAGCAGGGCGAAGGCCGCCACGTAGGACGGCACGGCGACCGGCAGCGCCAGCAGGATCCACCACAGCCGCGGCCACGGCAGCCTGATCCGATCGACGATGGTGGCCAGGCCGACTCCGAGGACCAGGGTGATGATCGCCACGCCGAGCGCCACCTGACCGGTCGTGAGGACGAGCTCGGCGGTCCGGGGCCGGACGATGATCGCCTCGATGCCGTCGATGCCCAGCTCACCGGCACGAACCACCAGGTAGATCAGCGGCACCACCGTGCTGACAGCGACGGTGATCGCCAGGATCGACAGCGCGGTGGGTGGCCGGCCCGAGGCCGACCACCCACCGCGCGAGGCGAATCTCAGGTTCAGAGCAGTCCGACCTCGGTGAGCATAGCCACGGTCTGCTCCAAGGAGGCCAGGTCCGACAGATCGATGTCGGGGCCGCCCAGATCGCCGAGCGGCGGAACTCCGGCCGGAGTAGCGCCGTCGAGCGCCAACGGGTACTCCGCGGTCTCCTCCAAGAAGTACGTCTGCGCCTTCTCCGAGACGAGGAACTCGACGAACTTCTTGGCCGCTTCGCTGTCGGCCGAATCCTTCATGATCGCCACGCCGGACACGTTGACCAACGCCGAGACCGAGCCCGGGTCGCCGAACGCAATCTGAGCACGCTGGGTCAGTGGGTCACCCTCGTACCGCGCCCAGTAGTAGTGGTTGATCAGACCCAGCTTCAAGGCTCCGCCGTTGACCGCTTCCAGGATCGGACCGTTCTTGTCGTAGATCTGGGCGTCGTTGGCGATCAGGCCTTCCAGCCACTCTCGCGCCACGTCCTCGCCCTCGCTGACCCGCAACGCGGTGACGAAGCTCTGGAACGACGCATTGGTGGGGGCGATACCGACCTGGCCTCGCCACTTCTCGTCGACCAGCTCGAGCACGTTCGTAGGGACCTCGTCCGCGCTGAGGGTCTCGCTGTCGTAGGCAATGACGCGGGCGCGACCTGTCAGGCCGACCCACGAGCCGTCCTGCGAGGTGTACGACGGGTCGACCAGTGCCGTGACGTCGTCGTCGAGGGGAGCGAGCAACCCGGCGTCGGACAGCACGCCGAGTGCACCGGCGTCTTGTGACAAGAAGACGTCGGCAGCCGTCTTGTCACCCTCCTCCAGGATCTGGCCGGCGATCGACGTGCTGTCGCCGTCGCGCACCTCGACCTTGATGCCGGTGTCGGCCTCGAACTGCTCGATGAGCGGTTCGACCAGCTCCAGAGTTCGCCCTGAGTACAGAGTCAGGGTCTCTTCGGCGGTGGTGCTGTCATCAGCGTTGGAGCAGCCGGTGAGCATGAGTGCCACGGCGAGCGCGACGGGAAGTCGACGATGCATGTTCTGGTCCTTCTGGTCGGGGCGCTCGCAAGAATAACGTAGTGAGGTTAGGCCAACCTAAGGGGTAGGCTGACGCCATGCTCGACGCAACCACGCGCCTGCGCCGACGCCTGGCCGGGCGGCTCCACTCGAACGAGACGGTGTCGGCTGCGGTCAGCGTCCATCGACCAGGCACGACCGCCGCGGCGTTGGGCGGCGGCGCCGGCGGAGCGGTCGCAGCGGTATCGGGAACCGGCGTGTCCTTCCACGATGCACCCGACGTTTCAGGGGACCGATCGGTCCTCGACGCCGGGCCGTACCTGTACCTCGTCCTGACGTCACATCGCGTCCTGGTCCTGCGTCGCTCCGTCTTCGGCCGCGCCAAGGACGTCGTGCTCGACGCCTCGCTGGACGAGGTGCAGGCCATCGAGATGAAGCCCAACTCGAGCCGCATCGAACTGAGGCTCAGCGGTGACCGCACCTATGCCTTCGAGACCCCGAAGGCTCCCAAGTTCCTGCCCGAGGTCTATCGCCGACTCCCTGCGCTGCTCGCAGAGGCCAGGAAGCGTGACCAGTAACTATTCGGGTGGAGCATAGGAGATTCGAACTCCTGACCTCTTCGATGCGAATGATTTAGGGCCGCCGGGAACACCGATATCACTGGGCATCGTGGGTGCCATATGTGCCTGTGATTTCGCTCTGGGGGTGTTGTGGGGGTGTCAGCCGTATCGGCGCGGCGGACGTCCGCTCGGATCCTGGCGGCGACCTCGGATTCTTGCTCGGCATGCCCCGCAAGTACCTGTTCGGTACGAGCGTGGACAGATCGTTGTACAAAGTCGAGCACCAGGCTCCAGGCCTCGAATCCTCTGGTGCAGGCGACCGTTGAGCCCACAGGCACCGCCACCGCCGAGTGGTGTCGTGACCGATCGACAAAGATCCGCTCGAGGGCTCTCCTTGGCCCGCTGAACCGGTTAGCCATCAGCTTCGTCCTGCGTCGGGCTGGCGTTATGAAGCCGCCAGATTGGCCAA
>DATMSF010000349.1:0-7111 GCA_035565535.1 Aeromicrobium sp. | reverse complement strand
ACCCCGTGGCCGTGGTCGCGCCGTTCTGGCTCCTGGTGCCCACGACGTTCCTGATGGGCCTGTTCCTGATTCCGATCTTCTCGGTCATGCGTCAGTCGTTGAGCGTCATGGTCGAGGAGCGGCAACGCCGTACCGCGTTCTCGGCCGACAGCGTCGTCACCGAAGCCAGCTTCATCATCGGCCCGGCCATCGGCGTGCTGATCGTGACCCAGGCCGGCGCCGTGGCCGCACTGTCCTTCATCGGTGCCTGTGAAGTCATCGCCGGAGTCGTCCTACTGTGGTTGAACCCGCCGACCCGCTCGGCCGAACCGGCGGCGTCGGCGGTCGACCCCGACGTCCCGGCAGCGCCGACGACCTGGATGTCGGTGCCGATCGCCTTCCTGTTCCTGATCGCCGCAGGATCGGTCTTCGCCCTGTACGCCACCGACCTGGGCATCGTCGCCGAGCTGGAAGATCTGCACAACACCGGCGCGATCGCGGGTGTCTACGCACTGTGGGGCGGAGCCAGCCTGCTCGGCGGCCTGCTCTACGGCGCCCTGCCACGATCCGTGCGGCCCACGTACCTGCTGTTGGCGCTGGGCGTCGCGACGATACCGATCGGACTGGCCGAGACCGTGCCCACCTTGGCGATTGCGGTGGTTCCCGCCGGATTCCTGTGCGCTCCCACCCTGACAGCCGCGTCGGAGTGGCTGGCCGACCTCACGCCCGAGGACCGGCGAGGCGAGGCGATGGGGTGGTTCGGAACCTCACACACCGTCGGCGCGGCCGTCGCGGGTCCGGTCATCGGCACCGCCATCGACGGCATCGGGCCCTGGGGTGGTTTCGTCATCGGTGGCACGATCGCTGCGACCATCGCCATGATCAGCTGGGTCGGCCAGCTGTTGCCCGCCTTCCGGCCGCAACCGGTCAGCGCGGCGTCACGGGGTGAGGAATCCCTCCTCGATCAGGGAGCGGACGGCGGGTAGGGCCGACGCCGAGAGGTCCGAAGTGCCCAACAGCTCACCGAGTGCGTCGAGGATCTGGCCGACCGCGAGGTCTCCGTCGCAGGCACCGACCAGCGCAGCCTCGACCGTGTCGACCTGCCGTGCCCGCCGCACACCCTGGCTCAGGTGCAGCACGATGCGTTCCGGGTCCTCGACGCCGACCCGACCGATGGTCTCCTGTGCCATCGGACGAGCGGTGAGCACCAGGTCGCGCAGGTCGTCGTCGGGCACGTCACGCAGCAGATCGACCGCCCGACCCCAGGCGGCGACCGCCCGCCCGATCGGCGGCGCCAACGGTCCGGTCCACTCCTCGAATCGTGTCATCGAGTGGGCGCCCGCGGTGTCGAGACGGCCCAGGGACAACCAGCCGAAGCCGACCCCCGTGTTGCCCTCTGCCTCGAACCAGTCCAGCCAAGCGTCGTAGCGGTGGAGGCGCTCGAGCCCGGGCGGAACTCCTGCGTCGGCCAGCCACATCTCGACGTACTCGGCGGGGTCGGCCATCTCCCGCTGCACGACCCATGCGTCGAGATCTCGACCGTCGACCCAGCCAGCCAGCTCGTCCTGCCAGCTCCGATCACCGCGAATCGCCCAGTTGGCCAGGATCTGACACCATCCGCCCGGGTTGAGGTGGTCGACTGAGTTCTCGACGATGTGTCGAACCACGGCGTCGCCCGGCATGCCCGAGTCACGGTAGATCAGTACGGGGCTGCCGGGCGGAGAGATGACGAACGGCGGGTTGGTCGCGATCAGGTCGAACCGTTCGCCGGCCACGGGCTCGAACAGGCTGCCGTCACGCACGTCGAACGAGACCCCGTTGAGTCGGCCCGTCAGATCAGCCATCGCCAGGGCACGCGGGTTGACGTCGGTCGCCACGACGTGCTCGACGTGTTGCGCCAGGTGCAACGCCTGCACACCGCAGCCGGTGCCCAGATCGAGGGCCGCGCCCACCCGGTCCCGAACCACCAGCTGGGCCAGGCTGCTGGACGCCTCGCTGATGCCCAGGACGTGAAGCGGGTCCATCGTATCGACCTGCCCGCCGAGTCCCGGAGTCGCGTCGCAGACGACCCACCAGTCGTGGTCGTCATCGCCGTACGGACGGATGTCGACCCGCGCGCTGACCTCGCCGCCCGAGACCGTCAACATCTCGGCCGCCGTCATCGCCTCGACCAGTCCGGGCAGCGCCCGATCCGCAGCAACGCGATCGACCGGGACCTGGAGCGAGAACAGCCGGATCAGTACCTCGGTCGGTGACCCGCCTCGGGTGGATCGCAGTGCCGGGACGACCTGATTGCGGGCCAGCGCCCGGTGCGCCTGGTCGCCCATCAGCTCGTACGCGCGGTTCGCCGTGAAGTCAGCCGCTCGTAGCGCCTCGGCCAGTCGCGCAGTCATCCGATCGTCGAGCACGTGAGCTACCTTCTCACTTCATGCCACGATCTTCGGCAACCAGCCACGATCGTAGGGGTGCACACCGAAGACGGTGGCGGTTTACCAACTTAAGTTGGTAAACCGCCACCACCGCAACGGCCCCCGAACGCCGGAGCGTTCGGGGGCCGTCGTGTCAGGGGCTCAGCCCTTGACGAGGGTGTCCTCGTCGACGGGGGACTCGTCCTCGTCGCCACCGATCGCGATCGGGCGGCGCTTGGAGACGTAGACCGCGATCGCGATGATCAGGGCCGCTCCACCGGCGATGCTGTAGCGCAGCACGTCGTTGGTGTCGTCACCGTAGGAGTACTTCACGATGAGCGGGACGATCAGCAGCGCGACCAGGTTCATCACCTTGATCAACGGGTTGATCGCCGGGCCGGCGGTGTCCTTGAACGGGTCACCGACGGTGTCACCGATGATCGTCGCCTCATGGGCCTCCGATCCCTTGCCACCGTGGTTGCCGTCCTCGACCAACTTCTTGGCGTTGTCCCAGGCTCCACCGGAGTTGGCCAGGAAGACCGCCATCAGTGTGCCGGTCGCGATGGCACCGGCCAGGTAGGCACCCAAGGGCGCAACACCCAGTCCGAAGCCGACCGCGATGGGAGCGAAGATCGCCAGGATGCCCGGCGTCGCCAGCTCACGCAGCGAGTCGCGCGTGCAGATGTCGACGACCTTGCCGTACTCAGGACGGCCGGTGCCCTCCATGATTCCGGGGATCTCCTTGAACTGGCGCCGCACCTCGAACACGACCGCGCCGGCGGCGCGACCGACGGCGTTGATCGCCAGGCCCGAGAACAAGAACACGACCGCGGCACCGATGAGCAGACCGACGAGCACGCTCGGGTCGGCCACGTTCACGATGCCCTGGAGGATCTCGATCGCCGAGCGGTCGTCCTGCAGCTCGGTGACGAAGTCCTGGATCGGTTGCGGATCGTCGATCGAGAACTTGTTGAAGATCTCGCCGAACGAGCGAGCGATCGCATCGGTGAAGGAACCGAACAACGCCGTTGCGGCCAGCACGGCGGTCGCGATCGCGATGCCCTTGGTGATGGCCTTCGTGGTGTTGCCGACCGCGTCGAGCTCGGTGAGGATCTGCGCGCCCTCCTCATCGACGTCGCCCGACATCTCGGCGATCCCCTGCGCGTTGTCGCTGACCGGTCCGAACGTGTCCATCGCGACGATGACGCCGACCGTCGTCAGCAGACCGCAACCGGCCAGCGCGACGGCGAACAGCGACACGATGATCGAGCCCGAACCGAGCAGGAACGCACCGAACACCGCGGCACCGATCACGAGCGCGGTGTAGACCGCCGACTCAAAACCGACGGACAGGCCCGACAAGATGACCGTGGCCGGGCCCGTCAGCGACGTCTTGCCGACGTCTTGGACCGGACGGGTCTCGGTGCCGGTGAAGTAGCCCGTGAGCGCCAGGATCAGGCCGGCCAGCACGATGCCGATCAGGATCGCGGCGATCGCGATCAACCGCGGATCGCCGTCCAGGTCGGCAGTCGACACGGCCGGCAGGACCGCTGCGGCCACCGAGTCGGTGTCGAGCGAGGCCAGGTCCAGCTCCGCGAACGAGTCGGGCAGGTAGAAGAACGCGGCCGCGGCCGAGGCGACGGCCGAGACGAACGCCGAGATGTAGAACGACCGGTTGATCGTGGTCAGGCCGTTCTCACCCGCGACAGGACGCGTGATGTAGACACCGAGGATCGCGGTCAGCGCACCGATGGCCGGGATCAGCAGCGGCAGCACCAGACCGTGCTCACCGAACGCGACCGAACCGAGGATCAGGGCAGCCACCAACGTGACGGCGTACGACTCGAACAGGTCGGCGGCCATGCCGGCGCAGTCGCCGACGTTGTCGCCCACGTTGTCGGCGATCGTCGCGGCGTTGCGGGGGTCGTCCTCGGGGATGTTGTTCTCGACCTTGCCCACCAGGTCGGCGCCGACGTCGGCAGCCTTGGTGAAGATGCCGCCACCGACACGCATGAACATCGCCAGCAGCGCGGCGCCGAAGCCGAAGCCCTCCAGCACCGAGGGCGCGTCACCCTTGTAGATCAGCACCACCGCTGCGGCGCCGAGCAGGCCCAGGCCGACCGTCGACATGCCGACGGTGCCACCGGTGCGGAACGCGATACGCATCGCGGCGTCACGGCCCTCGTCCTGCGCTGCAGCAGCCACGCGCACGTTGGCGCGCACCGCGAGCCACATGCCCAGGTAGCCGATCGCTGCCGAGAAGATCGCGCCGCCCAGGAATGCCACGGAACGACCGACCTTGACGTCGGTGTCGCCGGGCAGCAGGAACAACAGACCGAACGCGATGACCGCGAAGATTGCCAACGTCTTGAACTGCCGCGTCAGGTACGCCGAGGCGCCTTCCTGCACGGCGCGGCCGATCTCCTGCATCCGTTCGGTTCCCTCGCTCGCGCGCAGAACCTCGGAGCGGAACACCACCGCCATGATGAGCGCCAGGACTCCCACACCCAGGACGACCGCTACCAAGAGCTGATTGTCGTCGGACAGTGTCAGGTCCGTGGCAGTCGCAACCAATGTCGCGTTCGCCATTAAATCCTCCATGATCACGAGGCACACGTACACGGCCCGGAGCTCGGGCCGTGTGACGTAGGCTACACAGCCCTGTCAGGCGTGCGCGGCGCGGGCCTCGTCGACCGAACCGTGCAGGCCGAACACCTTGTCGAGGCCGGTGATCTCGAAGATCTTGGTGATGCGTTCCTGCGTGCAGACGATGTCGAGCGATCCGCCCTCGCCGCGCACCCGCTTCAGGGCGCCGACGAGCACCCCCAGACCCGTGGAGTCGAGGAAGGCGACCTGCTGGACGTCGACGATCAACCGGGTCCTGCCGTCGTCGATCGCCGCCGCGATCGCCTCACGCAGCTTCGGCGCCGTGTAGACATCGATCTCGCCGCTGACCGATATCAGCTCGAACGGCTCGATCGAGCTGGTACTGACGACCATGGCGTCCATCAGCCTCACCTCCCCTCGGAGCATTCAACCATGAGACGGCACCCGCGGTGGGAGACTTTCGCCGTGGACCCTGCCGATCTGATCGCCCGTCACGTCGACCGGGTGACCTACGTCGAGCACGTGCCGGCACGCGAGGCCGTCGTCGAGCCGTGGCCGACCTGGATCCGTGAGGACGTCCGGTCGCTGTTCGCCCCCGACGGGATCTCGGTGCTGTGGGCGCACCAGACGCAGGGGCTCGCCGCACTGCACGACGGTCACGACGTCGTCGTCTCGACCGGCACGGCGTCGGGCAAGTCGTTGGTGTTCCAGGCCGCCGCCCTGGAGTCGATCGCCTCCGGTCACGTCGGCACCGGGGTGCACTCCGGTCGCCGACCGTCGGTGCTCTACCTCGCTCCAACCAAGGCGCTGGCCGGCGACCAGCTGCGCCGGCTGCCCGCCACACCGCTGCTGCGAGCGGCGGTCGTCGACGGAGACAACGCCAGGGAAGAACGCGACTGGGCCCGCGAGCACGCCAACTACGTGCTCACCAATCCCGACACGCTGCACCACTCGATCCTGCCGTCCCATCAGCGGTGGGCCCGGCTGCTCGGCGGCCTCACGCACGTCGTGGTCGACGAGTGCCACCAGTACCGCGGCGTGTTCGGCGCCCACGTCGCCCAGGTGTTGCGACGACTGCTACGGGTGACTGAGCACTACGGCGTCGCTCCGCAAGTCGTCCTCACGTCGGCGACCGTCGCGGACCCGGAAGGGGTGGCGCAGCGACTCACCGGCCGTCCGGCCGTCGCGGTGACCGACGACGCGTCCCCTCACGGTCCACGGACGATCGCGCTGTGGGAACCGCCGCTCGTGGGCTGCAGCGACGAGCATGCTGACGGGATCCGCCGATCGGCGAACCGCGAGGCCGCCGACCTGCTGGCGGACCTGGTTGCCGGCGGCATCCGCACCTTGACGTTCGTCCGCTCACGTCGGGCCGCCGAATCCGTCGCGGGCATGGCGCAGCGCCTGTTGCACGAGGTCGACCCGGACCTGCCCGGCCGAGTGGCCACGTATCGAGGCGGCTATCTGCCCGAGGAGCGACGAGCGCTCGAGGAACGACTCCGATCAGGCGATCTGCTCGGGCTGGCGACGACGAACGCGCTGGAGCTGGGCATCGACGTGTCAGGCCTCGATGCCGTGCTGTCGGTCGGATTCCCCGGTACGCGGGCGGCGCTGGCCCAACAGATCGGGCGAGCCGGGCGCGACGGGCATGCGTCGCTGGGTGTGATGATCGCCCGTGACGAGCCGATCGACGCCTACCTGGTGCACCATCCGGAGGCGCTCTTCGACGCTCCTGTCGAGTCGACGGTGTTCGATCCCGACAACCCGTACGTCCTGGGCCCGCACCTGGCAGCCGCCGCTCACGAGCTGCCGCTGACCGACGCCGACCTCCGCCGATTCGGCCCGCGAGCCGCGGCCGGCGTCGCGGCACTGGAACAGGCGGGCTGGCTGCGACGGCGGCCGTCCGGTTGGTTCTGGACCCGGCGGGACCGCGCCGCGCAGCTGGCCGACCTGAGGTCGTCAGGAGGCGCGCCGGTGCAGATCGTGGAAGGTCCGACGGGGCGTCTGATCGGCACGGTCGACGCAGGTGGCGCCGACGCGGCCGTCCATGCCGGCGCCGTCTACGTCCATCAGGGCGACGAGTTCGTCGTGGACGAGTACGACGTCGAGCACGGCGT
>DATMSF010000348.1:0-2968 GCA_035565535.1 Aeromicrobium sp. | reverse complement strand
GGGAGGGCGTCAGCGAGAGCCGGGTCGTCTCGGGCAGTCCGCGCCGTCGACCCATCAAGCGCGGTCGCACGACGCTGCAGTACCTGGCGCTGGCGGTCATGGGCACCGACGACGACCGCGATGCCATGCGCGAGGCCGTCGCCGAGGTGCACCGCGCTGTCGTGTCCACCCCGACGAGCCCCGTGCGCTACAGCGGCAACGCACGTGACCTGCAGCTCTGGGTCGCGGCGTGCTTGTTCCGCTACTACCTGGACCAGTACACGTTCGAGTTCGGCCCGCTGGCCGAACCCGACCTCGACGTCCTGGTTCGTGCGGGTGCACCATTGGCGACCGGCGTCCAGGTCAAGGCCGACGACTGGCCGCAGTCGTGGGCGCAGTACCAGGCCTACTGGAACTCGATGCTGCCCCGGCTGTCGATCTCGCCGGAGGTGCATCGCGACTTCGAGACGCTGGCCGATCTGAGCTTCCTGGCCGAGTCGTGGGGCATCTTCGGCCGCATCGTCAGCGCGGTCCTCGGGCGGCCGTACCACTGGTTCACCCGGGCCAGCACGCCACAACATTTTCGCGAGCTGATGGGGTGGTCCTGGACTGCCGTGGACCGGAAGCGGTTCGAGCGGATCCTCACGGTGCTCGCCCTGGCCGACCGGTTCGTGAACCCGTGGTCGACCAGCATCGTCTATCGCCTGTACATCTGGGGATTTCGCGTTCGGCGCAGGCTCGGTCGGCCCGTGCTGGGCCGGCTGCGGGTCAGCGACCGGATGATCCGCGACGGCGGCGGGCAGAGGCGGTCCGCACGGCGTTGATGGTCCGGCCCCATGCCATCTGGGTCGCGGCTCCGAGCTGACCCGTGCGCACCACGTCGCGGCTGAGCATCGCGGTCGCCATGGCCTTGGACCGCCTGGAGGCGCGGCTGACGTGGCCGCTGTCGAACGGTGGCTGCGGGTCGTACTCGAGGCCGAGCTGCACCGCCCGAGCACGTTCCTCGCCACCGATCTGCGCCGTCAGCCACAAGCCGAGGTCCATTCCGGCGGAGACCCCCGCTGCTGTCGCGATCCGATCCTCGACGACGATGCGTTCGTCGCCGACCGGGACGGCCCCGAACGTCTTCAGGACGGGCAGCGTGATCCAGTGAGACGTCGCGCGCCGATCGGTCAGCAGCCCAGCGGCGGCCAGGATCACCGAACCCGAGCACACCGACGTCGTCCAGTCGGCGGTGGTCGACACCTGGCGCAGTCACGAGAGCAGGACCTCGTCCTGTGCTGCTCGGACCGAACCGGGACCGCCGGGTACCAGCACCACGTCGGGGAACGAGGTCTCCTCGAAGGTGTGGGTCCCACCGATCGTCAGGACGCCCGAGTCGGCCGTCAGCGGACCGGTCTGGTGCCACACGAACCGCACGTCGGCCGACGGCAGGTAGTGCAGCGACTCGTACGGGCCGACCAGGTCGAGTGCGGTGAAACTCGGATAGAGGACGATCGCGATCTGCGTCATGGTCAGGCCGATCGAGACGCGCGCTGCGTTTCGGCCACGTCGCTGCGCAGCCGTGCATCGAGCCAGCGGATCGCGCCGTCGGCGCCGAGTGCCAGGCCCGTGATGTGGTCGACGCCGGGCACCTCGGTCAGGGTGACGTCGGCACCACGCGCCCGCCAGCGCACCGCCAGGTCCCGGGTGTGCTTCGGCGGTACCAGCGGGTCCAGGCGCGAGGTGTACAGGTACATCGGCACGTCCGGCGCGGTCGAGCCCAAGCTGTTCTCACGCAGGCGCGCCAGCCAGTCCTCCCGCTTGAGGACGTTCTCCGTCATCAGGTCGTCGACTCCGGCGAAGTGCGGCCCGCGAATCGCCGCCGTGACGATCGACGAACGGCGCAGCCGGTACATGTGCTTCTCGCCGTCGGGAGTCAGATAGGACTCGAGGTCCAGCTCGGGGTAGGCCGAGTTCAGCCCGAGTGCGCCGTAGCCGGCGAAGAACGAGAACAGGGATCCCTCGATGTGCTCGCCGGCGGCTTCCAGGTCCGACGGCACCGATCCCGAGGCGATGCCGACGATGTCGAGGTCGGGGGCGTACGTGGCATGCAGCTCGCCGGCCCACGCCGAGGCGTGACCTCCCTCGGAGTAGCCGATGACGGCGTTGGGCACCTCCTCGGAGAGATCGGCGTCGGCAAAGGAGTGCGCGGCGCGCAGGGCGTCCAGGACGTTGCGACCCAACGTGCGACCGATGACGTACGGGTGGTCACCTGGAGTGCCGAGGCCTTCGTAGTCGGTCATCACCACGGCGTGCCCCGCAGCGAGCAGACGGGCCACGACGGCGGCCTCCCACTCCAGGCCACGAGTGATCAGACGAGACGGCGCCGAGTAGTTCGCCAACCCGTGCGTGCCCGGGGCGTAGGACACCACTCCACGTGGCGCTCGGGGGACGAACAGCGTTCCGGAGACGAGCGTCGGCGAACCGTCCAACCGCGTCGAGCGATACAGGATGCGCCAGGTCCGGGCGCGTAGCTTCAGCCCGGGGAGCAGATAGGCGTCGATCGGCTCACTCGACACGACCTCGCCGGGGGCACCCGAGCCGGGTCGCGCCGCCCGCTCGTAGAACCCGGGCGTGGGGCGCCACCGGACGGGACCGAGGCTGGGTCGTACCTGTCCGGCGACCCCGACGGCAGTGCGGACCACTCCGGCAAGTGCGGACGGCAGGGCTGTGCTGCGGTTCATTCGATCATCGTGGCAGATCGGTTGCGCCGTCGGCGGGATTCGAGCACATCTGTGTGCAGACGTGACCGCTGAGTAGGGTCGAGGGGTGAGCACTCCAGAACACGTCGTCGTCGTCGGTGCGGGCCTGGCCGGATCCAAGGTCGTCCAAGAGCTGCAGCGCCTCGGTTTCGAGGGTCGCATCACGCTGATCGGCGCGGAAGTGCATCCGCCCTACGATCGGCCGCCGCTGTCCAAGCAGGTGCTCGCCGGCACCAAGCAGGTCG
>DATMSF010000347.1:0-1613 GCA_035565535.1 Aeromicrobium sp. | reverse complement strand
GGGGCGTTCCGACGAGGTTTGTCAGGCGACGAGGGCTGCGTTCCCCGCGACGATCGTCACGACATCGCTCTCGATCGACAGGAACCCGTCCTGTGCGTTCGCGACGACCTTCGTGCCGTCCGTCTGCGTGATGCGCACCTGGCCCTCGGCGAGGATCGCGAGCACAGGCTCGTGACCCGCCATGAAGCCGATCTCGCCCAGCACGGTCTTGGCGACGACGAGCGACGCCTCCCCCGACCAGACCTCGGCGTCCGCGGACACCAGGCTCACGTTGAGAGCCATGTCAGCCGTTCTCCTTCTGGATGCGGGCCCACGCCTCTTCGACGTCGGAGATGCCGCCGACGTTGAAGAAGGCCTGCTCGGCGACGTGGTCGAACTCGCCCTTCACGATCGCGTCGAACGACTCGATCGTCTCCTTGATCGGAACCGTCGAACCCTCGACACCCGTGAACTTCTTCGCCATGTAGGTGTTCTGCGAGAGGAACTGCTGGATGCGGCGCGCGCGGGCGACGACGACCTTGTCCTCTTCGGAGAGCTCGTCGACACCGAGGATCGCGATGATCTCCTGCAGTTCCTTGTTCTTCTGGAGGATCTGCTTCACGGCGGTGGCCACGCGGTAGTGGTCCTCACCGATGTAGCGCGGGTCGAGGATGCGGCTCGTCGAGGCGAGCGGGTCGACCGCGGGGTACAGGCCCTTCGACGCGATCTCACGCGAGAGCTCGGTCGTCGCGTCGAGGTGGGCGAACGTGGTCGCCGGCGCCGGGTCGGTGTAGTCGTCGGCGGGGACGTAGATCGCCTGGAGCGACGTGATCGAGTGGCCGCGCGTCGAGGTGATGCGCTCCTGCAGGATGCCCATCTCATCGGCGAGGTTCGGCTGGTAGCCCACCGCGGAGGGCATGCGGCCGAGCAGCGTCGACACCTCGGAGCCCGCCTGTGTGAAGCGGAAGATGTTGTCGATGAACAGGAGCACGTCCTGCTTCTGGACGTCGCGGAAGTACTCCGCCATCGTCAGGGCCGACAGCGCGACGCGAAGACGCGTCCCCGGCGGCTCGTCCATCTGGCCGAACACGAGGGCGGTCTTGTCGAAGACGCCCGCCTCCTCCATCTCGTGGATGAGGTCGTTGCCCTCACGCGTGCGCTCGCCGACACCGGCGAACACCGACACACCACCGTGGTCCTGCGCGACGCGCTGGATCATCTCCTGGATGAGGACGGTCTTGCCGACGCCCGCACCGCCGAAGAGGCCGATCTTGCCGCCCTGCACGTACGGCGTGAGCAGGTCGATGACCTTGATGCCCGTCTCGAACATCTGGGTCTTCGACTCGAGCTGGTCGAACGACGGCGGACGACGGTGGATGGGCCACCGCTCGGTGACCTCGATGGTCTCGCCCGGCTCGGCGTTCAGCACGTCGCCGGTCACGTTGAACACGTGGCCCTTGGTGACGTCGCCGACGGGAACCGTGATCGGCCCGCCCGTGTCGCGCACCTCCTGGCCGCGGACCATGCCGTCGGTCGGCTTGAGCGAGATGGCGCGCACGAGGTCGTCGCCGAGGTGCTGCGCGACCTCGAGCGTGATCTCGGTCGACTCCTGGCCGACGGTGATCGTCGTCTTG
>DATMSF010000346.1:0-3931 GCA_035565535.1 Aeromicrobium sp. | reverse complement strand
CGTCGCGCTTGACCACCGGATCGTCCGCAGCAGCCAGGGCGGCCACCCCGAATCCCGCCGTGCCCAGAGCAACCGCGCCGGCGACTGCAGCGATCCCGGTGCGCACTGAGGTCTTCATGTCATCTCTCCTTCGTCGGACTGTGATGACTCAACCCTGGGCGAGCAGCGTGAGACGGTGATGAGCCGACGGTGAGAGAACTCTCATGCGAGTCGACGTCACAACAGGGGCGCGAGCGGGCGCAGGATCGTCTCGTACGCCCGAGCGACCCACGGTCGCCGGTCCCACTCCTCCAGCGTCAGCTGACGCGCCTTGAGCAGGTCGTCGTCGAAGACCTGCCTCATCAACGAGGCGAACCCCGGGTCCAGCAGCTCCAGGTTGATCTCGTAGTTGCCCAACAAGCTGATGCGGTCGATGTTGGCCGTACCGACCGTCGCCCACTGACCGTCGATCGCCGCGGTCTTGGCGTGCACCATGTGATCGGTGTACCGGTAGATCTCCACACCCGCATGCAGCAGGCGTCCGTAGAAACCCCGCGACAGCCAGTCGGTCACGACGTGGTTGGAGACCCGCGGCACCAGGATCCGCACCCTGACGCCGCGCTTGCTCGCGGTGATCAGCGCGTTGAGGATGTCGTGGTCGGGGATGAAGTACGCCGCCGTGATGTCGATGCTCGTCTCGGCCCGATCGATCGCCTCCAGGTACATCCCGCGGATCGGGTACAGCATCTGGCGGGGCACGTTGCGATGGGCCCGCACGTGCGGTTTCCAGCTGGCAGCGCCCCATTGCTCGAGCTCGGGCAGATCACGCGTGCGCTGCATGTTCCAGAAGTCGACGAACGCGTTGTCCAGGTCCCACACGGCCGGCCCCTCGATCCGCAGGTGGGTGTCACGCCACTGGGTGGCGTAGAGGGAGCCGATGTTGTAGCCCCCCACGAAGCCCACCTGGTCGTCGACGACCAGGATCTTGCGATGGTCCCGACCCCACCGGCGCGGGTTGAGCACCGCTGGACCGCCGGCCCACAGGGGGTAGCGCAGCACGTGGATGGGTCGTGGGAAGTGGAAGAACGAGGGACGCACGACCAGGTTCGCCGGCCCGTCGTAGATCACGTACACGTCGACGCCACGCCGGCTCGCGTCGGCCAGCGCGGTCTTGAACCGCTGGCCCGTCTCGTCGGCCTTGATGATGTAGGACTCGAGCAGGATGCGACGTTCGGCTCCGGCGATGGCCGTCAGCATGTCCTCGTACAGCGCCTGGCCCGAGGTGTACAGCGTCATCGTCGAGCCGTCACCGACGGTCAGCGGCTCGTGGTCCTTGCGCTGCAGCGGGACGACGTTCTGGCCACGGATGATGCGACGGGTCTTGTCGGCGGCCATCAACGAGGCGACGGCGGTCACGATCGCGGCCAGCCACCCCACCAGCACCCGGCCCAGCCAGCGACCGACTTCTCGACGCACACCCATATCGGGCACCCTATCCGGGCGACAGGACGCTCAGACGAACACTGCGACGGGACGCGCCGACGCGACTTTCTGCTCGTACAGCGCCAGGAAGTGGCCGTCGGGATCGAACACCGCTGTGGGGTGTCCCTTCGGCACGCGCAGATCCGGCAAGGGCCGCCCGTAGCGGACCGCGGCCGCCTGCTCCGCGGTCAGGTCGACGGACGGAAAGCCGTCTCGTACCGCCGTGTCGAGGTCGAGCACGACGAGCTGCTCGGCCAGCGACTCCAGGGTGTGAGCGCGGTCCAGCCCGTAGCCACCGACTCGTATCCGGCGCAGCTTCGTCAGATGGCCGCCGACGCCCAACGCGTCGCCGAGATCTCGGGCCAGTGCGCGGACGTAGGTGCCACTGGAGCACACCACCCGCACATCGACGTCGGTGACGTCGTCGTGGGTCCGGACGTCGCCGACCTCGAAGGTCGACACCCGCACGGGCCGGGCCTTCAGTCGCACCGACTCACCTGAACGCACGCGGGCGTACGAGCGGACCCCGTCGACCTTGATCGCCGAGACGGCCGACGGCACCTGCTCGATGTCTCCGGTCAGCGGCACGACCGCCGCCTCGATGTCCGACCGTTCCACTGCTGCCGGAGTCGACGCGGTGACCTCACCCTCGGCGTCGTCGGTGACGGTCGCCTGGCCGAGTCGTATCGTCGCCAGGTACTCCTTGTCCGCAGACGTCAGATGGCCCAGCAGCCGGGTCGCCCGATTGACTCCCAGCACCAGCACGCCGGTGGCCATCGGGTCGAGTGTGCCGCTGTGGCCCACCTTGCGCGTGCCCGCCAGGCGCCGCACCCGCCCGACGACGTCGTGCGAGGTCCAACCGGCCGGCTTGTCGACGATGACCAGCCCGGAGACGACGTCGGTCACTCCTGATCCGCGTCGTCGTCACGCCTGCGGTACGGGTCGGCCTCGCCGGCGTACTGCGCCCCTTCGGAGGCCGCCGCGCGTGCGGCGTCGTCGGCCTTCGTGCGTGCCAACAGCTCCTCGAAGTCACGAGCCGACTCCGGCACGGCGTCGAGGAAGAACTCCAGCGACGGCGTGATCCGAGTGCCCAGCTGCTTGCCGACCTCGGACCGGATCAGGCCCGTGGCGCTGCGCAACGCGGCCGCGGTGTCGGCCCGCGCGGCCTCGTCACCCATGACGGTGTAGAACACCGACGCCTGCTGACCGTCGCCGGTCAGCCGGACGTCCGTCACGGTGACGAAGCCGAGCCGCGGGTCCTTGACACGCCGTTCGAGCATCTCCGCCACGATCACCTTGATGCGGTCGGCGATCTTGGCGTTGCGAGTGCCTGCCATCGAGTGCCCTGCCGATCAGTCGCGTGGCTTCTCGACCAGCTCGAACATCTCGACGATGTCGCCGGTCTTGATGTCACCGTAGCCCTTGAGCACCAGACCGCACTCGAAGCCCTCACGGACCTCGGACACGTCGTCCTTCTCGCGCCGGAGACTGGCCAGATCCAGGTTGTCGGCCACGACCGCGCCGTCACGCAGCAGACGCGCCTTGGCGTTGCGGCGCAGCACGCCCGAGGTAACCATGCAGCCGGCGATGTTGCCGATCTTGGACGAGCGGAAGATCTCTCGGATCTCCGCCTGGCCCAAGGTCTGCTCCTCGTAGATCGGCTTGAGCATGCCCTTGAGCGCGGCCTCGATCTCCTCGATCGCCTGGTAGATGACCGAGTAGTACTTGATCTCGACACCTTCGCGATCGGCGAGCTCGGTCGCCTTGCCCTGCGGGCGGACGTTGAAGCCGATGATGACGGCGTTCGACGCTGCGGCCAGGTCGACGTTGGTCTCGGTGATGGCACCGACACCACGATCGATGACGCGCAGTGCGACCTCGTCGTCGACCTCGATCTGGCTGAGCGCGTCCTCGAGGGCTTCGACCGAACCGGCACCGTCGCCCTTGAGGATCAGCAGCAGCTCGTTGGTCTCGCCCTTCTCCATCGACGACATGAAGTCCTCGAGGGTGCGGCGGCCACTGCGCTTGGCCAGCGCAGCGTTGCGCTCGCGGGCCTCACGCTTCTCGGCGATCTGGCGAGCGACACGGTCGTCGTCGACGACCATGAAGTTGTCGCCAGCGCCCGGCACGGACGTCAGACCCAGCACCAAGGCCGGGCGCGACGGCAGCGCTTCCTCGATGTTCTCGCCGTGCTCGTCGAGCATCGCGCGCACCCGGCCGAAGGCCGAGCCCGCCACGATCGTGTCGCCGACTCGCAGCGTTCCGCGCTGGACCAGGACCGTGGCGACGGGGCCACGACCGCGGTCCAGGTGAGCCTCGATCGAGATGCCCTCGGCGTTCTGATCGGGGTTGGCCCGCAGGTCCAGTGCCGCATCCGCGGTCAGCACGATGGACTCCAGCAGCGTGTCGAGTCCGGTCTCGGCCTTGGCCGAGACGTCGACGAACATCGTGTCGCCGCCGTACTCCTCGG
>DATMSF010000345.1:0-6006 GCA_035565535.1 Aeromicrobium sp. | reverse complement strand
GCTTGTGGACAACCTGCTGCCGGCTCACAGGCTGGGGATACCGGCGATCCGGGCCCGCGCCTGACGATGCTGCTGCTCCAGGGCGATCAGCTCGGCGAACACGTCCTGGTACTGCTGGGCCTGCGTCGCGGGATCGGTGCGTTGCAGCCGCGACTTCACCTCGTCGATCTGCCGTTGCAGGGACAGCACCCGCACCCGGGCCAGCACCGACGCCACCACGACGTCGGTGTTCTGCTCGCGGGCCGCCATCGGCTCGACGGCCGCGATCTCCAGGATCTTGCGCGGCGTGTCGCCCTCGAGCGCATCGACGGCTCTGGGTAGCCATCCCGCGTCGGGCGACTGCGGCCAACCCTGCTCCTGCAGGTGGTTGAACAGGTGTTGGGCGATGGGGTGCTGGAAGTCGGAGACGTCGAGCTCGTCGACGTGCAGACGAGCCAGGTGCGGATACTGCGCCAGCGCCTTCAGCGCTTCCCGCTCGTCGGCGAACTGCGGCGCACCGAAGTTCGCCACGGGCGACGCCGGCGCCGACGGGGACTGCGCGGTCGCCGTGTCGGCGCCGCGCGGACGTCGATCGGCGGCCGACTTGTGCTCGGCGCGAACGTGGTCGATGTCGACGCCGACGCGACCGGCGATCTCGCGCAGCAGCTCGTCGACCTTCGACTTGTCGCGGATCGAGCGAGCCAGGGTGACGGCCTCGCGCACGGCGTCGACGCGCTGGTCGCCACGATCGAGGTCGTACTTGGACAACATGTTGTCGAGCACGAAGCGGTACAGCGGGACGCGTGCGTCGATCAACGCGCGAACGGCCTCGTCACCGTCGGCGATCCGCAGGTCGCACGGGTCCATGCCACGCGGCTCGACCGCGACGTAGGTCTGGGAGACGAACTGGTCGTCGCCTTGGAACGTCTTCAACGCGGCGCGCTGTCCGGCCTCGTCGCCGTCGAACGTGAACACCACCTCGCCACGGAAGGCGTCGTGGTCCAGCATCAGTCGACGCAGCACCCGGGCGTGTCCTTCGCCGAATGCGGTACCGCACGTGGCAACCGCCGTGGTCACTCCGGCCTCGTGGCAGGCCATCACGTCGGTGTAGCCCTCGACCACGACGGCCCGGCTCTCACCGGAGATCGCCCGACGGGCCAGGTCGATGCCGTACAGCACCTGACTCTTCTTGTAGATCGGTGACTCGGACGTGTTGAGGTACTTGGCCTCGATGCGGTCGTCGTCGAAGATGCGGCGTGCGCCGAAGCCGACGATCTCGCCGGTCATCTCGCGGATCGGCCACAGCAGACGTCCGCGGAACCTGTCGTAGAGGCCACGATCGTTGCGGCCGACCAGCCCGCCGGTGACCAGCTCGTCGGCGCTGAAGCCCAGGGCCGTCAGGTGGGCGACCAGCGCGTCGCCGGACCGCGGCGCGAAGCCCATCCCGAAACGCTCGGCCGCCTCCTGGGTGAAGCCACGCTCCTGCACGAACGCCCGTCCGGCCTGGGCATCGGGCGAACGGCCCAGGAAGTCGGCGTAGAACTCCCCCGCGAGCCGGTGCGCCTCGAGCAGGCGGTTGCGCTGGTTGGGGTCGCGGCGCGGTCCGGAGGACGCCCCCTCCTCGTACCGGAGCGTGATGCCGTACTTGCCCGCGAGACGCTCGACGGCCTCGACGAAGGACAGCCCCTCGATCTCCATCAAGAAGCGATACACGTCCCCGCCGGCACCACAGCCGAAGCAGTGGTACGTGCCGACCGACGGGCGCACGTTGAACGACGGGGTCTTCTCGTCGTGGAACGGACACAGGCCCTTTCGGGCGCCACCACCGGCGTTGCGCAACGCCACGTACTGCTCGACGACCTCGTCGATGCGGGATCGCTCGCGGACCGCTTCGATGTCCTCCTGAAGGATCCGGCCCGCCATGAGCCGATCCTATTCCAGCAGGCGCAGGCCCCAGGCCCGGGCGGAGACGTCGGTCAGGCTGGCCACCTGATCGATGACCGCGCGCAGCCGACCGGCATCGTCGTCGGCCGCGGCGAAGTCGGCGGCGAAGTCCGGTTCCAGGTCCCGGCCCTCGGTGCGGGTCAGCACGTCGACCAGCGCCTGGAGCAGCTCACGTTGGCGGTCCTGTACCTCGGCGCGACGGTCGGTGCGCATCACGTAGTGGGCCGACAACGCCTTGAGGACCGTGATCTCGTCACGTGTGGAGGACGGCACCTCCAGGTCGGCCTCGTACCGCACGAGCGGGCCGGTGCCCCAACGCTCGACGGTCGACAGGTGGGCCGCCGTCGCGAATCGCCCGATCAGGGTGCTGGTGAAGTTCTTCAGCACGGCGCGCGCCCGACGACTGCCGTCGAACTCCTCGTCCGGCCAGTCCTCGAGCGCGTGCAGCCGCTCGAGGGCGGCCCCGAGCCGGTCGTCGTCGGCTTCGGGGTCGTACCACTCGCGCGCCACCTCGAACACGGCCGGCAGATCGAGCGTCGTCACGTCCAGGGAGAAGAATCCGCCGAACACGGCGTCCTCGACGTCGTGCACCGAGTAGGCGATGTCGTCCGACAGATCCATCACCTGGGCCTCGATCGGGCCACGCGTCCCGTCGGCACCGATGCGCAGCCAGTCGAACACCGCACGATCGTCGCCGTAGGCGCCGAACTTCGGGCCTCCGTCCGGCGCCTCGCCCCTGGCCCACGGGTACTTGACGCACGCGGACAACGTGGCGCGCGTCAGGTTGAGTCCGACGCTTCGACCGTCGGGGCCGAACGTCTTGGACTCCAGCCTGCTGAGCAGGCGCAAGGTCTGAGCGTTGCCCTCGAACCCGCCGCAGGACGCGGCCGCGCGATCCAGGGCGGCTTCGCCGTTGTGACCGAACGGTGGATGACCCAGGTCGTGCGACAAGGCCGCCGAGTCGACGATGTCGGGATCGCAGCCCAGTCCCTTGCCGAGCTCTCGCGCCACCTGAGCGACCTCGAGCGTGTGCGTCAGCCGGTTCCGGACGAAGTCGTCGGTTCCGGCACCCATGACCTGGGTCTTGGCCGAGAGCCGGCGTAGCGCCGACGAGTGCACGATCCGCCCGCGGTCTCGCTCGAACGGCGTGCGGTGCGTCCGCTTCGGCGGCTCGACGACGAACCGCTCCCGGGCCTCGTCTCCGTATCCGTGGTCGCTCATGTCGCGACCGACGGTACTGGACTCAGAACTTGCCTGCTCGCGGCCGGGGCTGGCACACCGGACACCAGAACGACGAACGGTTCATGAAGGCGTCACGCCGGATGGGCGCACCGCAGCGGTCGCACGGCTCGCCTTCTTGCCCGTACGCCTGCAACGACCGGTCGAAGTACCCGCTGTTGCCGTTGACGTTGACGTACAGCGCGTCGAACGACGTGCCGCCCTGGGCCAGCGCCTGACCCATCACGTCGACGACGTGGCCGAGCAAGGTGCTCACCTCCCGACGCGTCAGGTGGCGGGTGTTGCGCGCGTAGTGCAGCTTGGACCGCCACAGCGCCTCGTCGGCGTAGATGTTGCCGACACCTGAGATCAGCGTCTGGTCCAGCAGGGCGCGCTTGACGCCGGTCTCCCGCTTGCGGATGCGCCGGTCGAACTCGATCGGGTCGAACTGCGGATCCAGCGGGTCGCGGGCGATGTGGGCGATCTGCTGCGGCAGCTCGGCGCCGCTCTCGCTGAACGACATGCCACCGAAGATCCGTTGATCGGCAAAACGCAGCTGCATTCCGTCCGACAGGTCGAGGGTGACGCGCTGGTGGCGGGCCGCAGGCGCTTCGGGTTGGCTGATCAGGAACTGCCCACTCATGCCCAGGTGGCAGAGCACGGCGTCGCCGTGCGCGGTCTGCAGCCACAGGTACTTGCCACGGCGTGCTGCGCCTACGATCTCGACACCGGTCACCCGCGCCACGAAGTCCCCTGGACCGGCGAGGTGGCGGCGCAGCGAACGAGCGTCGTGCACCGTCACTGCCGTGACGGTGCGACCGACGGCGTGGTCGACCAGTCCGAGTCGCACCACCTCGACCTCAGGCAGCTCGGGCACGTCAGGCCTGCGTGATCCCCAGGCGGGCCGAGATGCTGCGCCAGGCCAGCTCGGCGACCATCTGTTCTGCTTCCTTCTTGGACCGCCCGGTACCGCCGTCGAACGTCTCGTCGCCGATCACGACCGACGCGGTGAATCGCTTGTCGTGATCGGGGCCGGTGCCTTCCAGGACGTACTGGGGAACGCCCAGGGCATGGTTCGCCGCCAGCTCCTGCAGGGAGGTCTTCCAGTCCAGGCCAGCACCCAGCTCCGCAGCGCCGGCCATCACGGGGTCGAACACGCGGTGCACCAGCTCGGCGGCCCGCTCCATGCCGAACGCGACGTACACCGCGCCGATGATCGCCTCGACCGTGTCGGACAGGATCGACGCCTTGTCGCGACCTCCGGTGATCTCCTCGCCGCGGCCGAGCCGCAAGTACTGCCCGATGCCCAAGTCGCGTGCCACGACGGCCAACGACTTGGCGCTCACCACGGCCGCGCGTAGCTTGGCGAGCTGGCCCTCGGGCAGGTCCGGATGGGCGTGGAACAGCGTCGAGGTCACCACGACACCCAGCACCGAGTCGCCGAGGAACTCCAGACGTTCGTTGTTGGGGATCTGCCCGTGCTCGTAGGCGTACGACCGGTGGGTCAGGGCGTGCAGCAGCAGCCCGGTGTCCAGATCGGGGACGCCGAGCCGTTCACGGAGCTGGTCCAGCCCCGCAGTCTCGTCGGTCAGAGGACCTGACGACGGTCGCCGCGGGCGCCGTACTGGCCGCACTCGCTGCAGGCGTGGTGCGGGCGCACCTTGGCGTTGCAGGCCGGGTTCGCGCAGTCGACGACCTGGACGACCGTCGTCTTCCACTGCGAGCGACGGTGGCGCGTGTTGCTGCGCGACATCTTCCGCTTGGGAACCGCCACGATGACTCCTAAGAATGTTCTGGGGACTCTTGCTGGGCTAGCTGCTGCAGTGACGACCACCGGGGGTCGACCTGCGGGCCGTGTGTGTGCTCGGGATCATCCGCGAGCCGTGCCCCACACTCGGGGCACAGTCCCGGACACTCCGGATCACACCACGGGTCGTGCGGCAGTGTTTCCACCATCGCTTCCCTGACCAGGGGTTCGAGGTCGAGCAGGTCGTCCTCGAGGGCGTACTCCTCCTCCGTCGCATCCTCGAACAGGTACAGCTCCTGGAAGTGGACCGTGACGTCGTCCTCGATCGGTTCCAGGCACCGGACGCATTCTCCGGATGCGTGTGCCGAGGCCGTTCCTGTCACCAGGACACCGTCCATGACCGCCTCGAACCGCAGCTCCAGATCGATCGTAGAACCCTCGGCCACTCCGTAGACGTCGTGGCCCATGCGATCATCCGGTGCCTGGACCGTCCGGTGCTCGGTGCGTTCGGTCCCCGGCTCTCGACCCCATCCTCGGGTCTCGATCACCCATGGTCCCGGTTGCACGTTGCTCTTCCGTTCCAGGCGCGCGATTGATCACTTCCGGCCTGCGGGCAGGCCGGCAATCCATGTTACAGGGATCGCAGCGCTGCGACGAATCGAGTCTCAGCCGAGCAGCTCGTCGATCAGGGCCCGGACCCGCCTCTTGATGTCGTCGCGGATCACTCGGACCTCCTCGAGCGGCCGTCCGGCGGGATCGTCCAGCTCCCAGTCCAGGTAGCGCTTGCCCGGGAAGTAGGCGCACTCGTCGCCGCAGCCCATCGTCACGACGACGTCGGCGGCCAGCACCAGATCGGTCGACGCGAGCTGCGGGGTGGCCGCCGTGATGTCGATGCCCTCCTCGGCCATCGCCTCGGCGGCCACGGGGTTGATCCGGGTGCCCGGATCCGAACTGGCCGACCGCACCTCGATCGCACCTGCGGCCAGCTCACGCAGGTAGCCGGCGGCCATCTGGGAACGACCCGCGTTGTGCACGCACATGAACAGGACGATGGGCCGTCCCGTGGAAGGGTGGCCAGTGGCAGGTCGATCAGTCATACCGTCTCCTCGATGCGGGCG
>DATMSF010000344.1:0-6529 GCA_035565535.1 Aeromicrobium sp. | reverse complement strand
GGCGTCGACGCGCCCGGCGCACGGGGCGGCGCACTTGCCGATGTCGCCGAGCAGGCAGGGCCGCCCGATGGCCGCCGAGCGCTTGAACACGCCGGCCGAGCACGATCGCATGGGGAACACGCGCAGCAGGGTGTCGACGGTGTCGCGGATCGCCCAGGCATGACCGTAGGGGCCGAAGTAGCGCACGCCCTTGCGCTGGGCTCCGCGCATCACCGTCACGCGTGGGAACTTCTCGTCGACCGTCACCGCGAGCCAGGGGTAGGACTTGTCGTCGCGGTACTTGACGTTGAATCGTGGATCGAACTCCTTGATCCACGAGTACTCCAACGCCAGCGCCTCGACCTCGGTCGACACCACGGTCCACTCGACCGAGGCCGCCGTCGTGACCATCTGCTGGGTGCGCGGGTGCAGATTCCCGACGTCCTGGAAGTACGAGCTCAGCCGCGGACGCAGCGACTTGGCCTTCCCGACGTAGACGACCCGCCCCTCCTCGTCGCGGAACCTGTACACCCCCGGCTCGACCGGGATCTCCCCCGGTCGAGGTCGGTACGTCGCAGGATCAGCCACCCCTCCAACCTACCGAGCGCTGCGGACAGGCTGGCGGTTTACCAACTTAAGCTGGTAAACCCACCCGATCGTGGGGTTGCTACCCGAAGAAGGTGGTGGGTTTCCTACGACGTCGGGCCGAGCGGGATGTGTACTGCGTTGCGGCGGTACAGTCGGCGTGACTGTGCGAGCGCGGCGTTGATTCTCGAAGCAGTTGCGGAGCGGCGCTTGGGATCCAGGTCGCGCCACGTCCACCGCGACATCCCACACGGGATAGCGCGAATTCGATCCTCGCGATGCTTCTCCGACACCAGCACGTCGTATGGATCGGCGCCGGTGTTGAGCCGTCCGTACTTGTACAGTCCGTCAAACTCGCCTGCGTGACAGTGTTCCTCCCACCGACAATCGACCCGCGGATCCGGCTCGCCGTCGCCGATGGCCAAGACGACTTGGAACTGCGGCCGCGGGACGCCTTCGGTGTAGAACATGTACAGCGATCGCGATTCGCCGGGCGATTCACAGCGTGGCTCACTCAGACGTATGGCCAACCGTGCGTGCCGGGTGTTCGGCCACCGTGTCCCTTGCTGGCCCACTGCGGCGATTTCCTCTTGGGTGTACAGGCCGGCGTTCAAGGCTGCGTTGATGATGACTAGTCCTGATTCCGTCGTGCTGATCGACGCCGCTTCGAAGCCGGCGCGAGCAGCCGATACGACAGGGACCCCCTGCATCTCGACGATCTCGGACTCGTCGATGTCGATGCTGTGGAAGGCGACCCCTGACTCGGTTCGACTCTGTCGGCCACCGAGCCGAGTGACGTGAACGGTGTCGAGATCGACGTCGTACGACACGGGTTCGTGCATGATGGCTGCCGAGTAGTGGCTGAGCACGTAACCGCTGCCCAAGCGAGCGATCACTGCTCGGGCCGTGAGAACGTGCTTTTCCTCCGGACTCAGCTGATCGACGTCGACCTTCGGGGCGTAGACACCGTGACGCAGGCGCGTGATGACCCCGGATCGGCGAGCCGCCTTGATGTCTTTGTCCCGGAATCCTTCGGCGATGAAGTCGGAACGAAATCCGAAGCCGCCTCGTGACCGAGCGATTGCTGTCACCAATTCATTCATGAGTCTGATCGTTCGGCACCTGCCGAGCCCGCACCAGACGAGGTTGCGCGGCTGTGGACAACGCAGACGACCCGAGCACGCCTGTGGACAACCTGGTGGTCGTAGGAAACCTGCCACGATCTTCGGTTTGCTACCCGACGATCGTGGCCGTTTACCAACTTAAGTTGGTAAACCGTCAGCCCAACAGGGGCTGGAGGAAGCGGCCGGTGTGGCTGTCGGGGTGGGCGGCGATGTCCTCGGGGGTGCCTTCGGCGATCAGCAGGCCGCCGCCGCTACCGCCCTCGGGGCCCATGTCGAGCACCCAGTCGGCGGTCTTGATGACGTCGAGGTTGTGCTCGATGACGATGACCGAGTTGCCGGTGTCGACGATGCGCTGCAAGACGCCCAGCAGTTTGCGGATGTCCTCGAAGTGCAGGCCCGTGGTCGGCTCGTCCAGGACGTAGACCGTGCGACCGGTCGACCGCTTCTGCAGCTCTGCGGCCAGCTTCACGCGCTGGGCCTCGCCTCCCGAGAGGGTGGGAGCCGGCTGCCCCAACCGGACGTAGCCCAGGCCGACGTCGACCAGCGTCCGCAGGTGGCGGGCGATCGCCGGAATGGCCTCGAAGAACTCGACCGCCTGCTCGATGGGCATGTCGAGCACCTCGGCGATCGTCTTGCCCTTGTACCGCACTTCCAACGTCTCGCGGTTGTACCGGGCGCCGTGGCACACCTCGCACGGGACGTAGACGTCGGGCAGGAAGTTCATCTCGATCTTGATCGTGCCGTCGCCGGAGCAGGCCTCACAGCGGCCGCCCTTGACGTTGAAGGAGAATCGGCCCTGCTGATAGCCGCGCATCTTCGCCTCGGGTGTCTGGGCGAACAGCTTGCGGACGTGGTCGAACACCCCCGTGTACGTCGCCGGGTTCGAGCGCGGCGTCCGGCCGATCGGCGACTGGTCCACGTGGATGACCTTGTCGACCAGGTCGAGACCCTCGATCGTGCGGTGCCGTCCCGGAATCGTCCGTGCGCCGTAGATCGTGCGCGCCAGCTGGGTGTACAAGATGTCGTTGACCAGCGTCGACTTGCCCGAACCCGACACACCGGTGACCGCGACGAACTGGCCCAAGGGGAAGGTGACGTCGATGTCGCGCAGATTGTGTTCCTTCGCGCCGCGAACCACGAGCTCACGACCCTTCTCGCGCGGCCGACGGACCTGCGGTACCGGGATCGACTCGCGTCCGGACAGGTACTTGCCGGTCAGCGAGTCCGGGCTGTCCAGCAGCTCGGACACCGGGCCCGACACGATCACCTGTCCCCCGTGCTCACCGGCGCCCGGGCCGATGTCGACCGCCCAGTCGGCGGCCCGGATGGTGTCCTCGTCGTGCTCGACGACGATCAAGGTGTTGCCCAGGTCGCGCAGTCGCTCGAGCGTCTCGATCAGGCGGTGGTTGTCACGCTGATGCAGCCCGATGGAGGGCTCGTCCAGGACGTACAGGACGCCCACGAGCCCGGCGCCGATCTGCGTCGCGAGTCGAATGCGTTGGGCCTCGCCGCCGGACAACGAACCGGCGGCCCGGTCCAGAGCCAGGTAGTCCAGGCCGACGTCGAGCAGGAACCGCAGACGCTCGTGGATCTCCTTGAGCACCCGCTCACCGATCTGACGTTCACGGTCGGTCATCTCGAGCGTCTGCAGGTAGTCGGCGGCATCGGCGATGGACAGCGCGCAGACCTCGGCGATGTTCTTGGGCCCGTACGTGTCGGAGTTCAGCTGCACCGCGAGAATGACCGGCTTGAGCCGGGTGCCGGCACACGCGGGGCACGGAACCTCACGCATGAACCCCTCGAGTCGCTCCCGATTGGTGTCGGACTCGGTCTCGTCGTGACGCCGCTCCAGGTAGCGCGTCACGCCCTCGAACTCGGTGTAGTAGGACCTGACGCGGCCGTAACGGTTCTTGTAGCGGACGTGCACCTTGGTGGGGTGCCCGTGGAGCACGGCCTCGCGGGCCGACTCGGGCAGATCGCGCCACGGCGTGTCGACGTCGAAGCCGAGCTCTTCGCCGAGCGCGATCAAGGTGCGACCGAAGTAGTCGGCGACGTGAGCCGACGCCCACGGCTGCACGGCCCCCTCGGCCAATGTCTTGGCGTCGTCGGGGACCACGAGCTCGGGGTCGACCTCCATGCGTGTGCCGATGCCGTGACACTCGGTGCACGCGCCGAACGGGGCGTTGAACGAGAACGACCGCGGCTCGAGCTCGTCGACCGCGAGCGGGTGATCGTTGGGGCAGGCGAGCTTCTCGGAGAACCGGCGGACCCGATTCGGGTCGTCCTCGGCCAGGTCGACGTAGTCGATCAGCACCAGGCCGTCAGCCAGGTTCAACGCGGTCTCGACCGACTCGGTCAGCCGCTGCTGGGCCGATTCCTTGACCTGCAGTCGGTCGACCACGACGTCGATGGTGTGCTTCTTCTGCTTGGCCAGGCGCGGAGGCTCATCGGAGAGCATGTGCACGTCGCCGTCGACGATCGTGCGGCTGAACCCTTGGGCCTGCAGCTGACGGAACAGGTCGAGGTACTCACCCTTGCGTCCGCGGATGACGGGCGCGAGCACCTGGAAGCGTTGACCGGGTTCGCCGGCCATGATGCGGTCGACGATCTGCTGCGGCGTCTGTCGGGCGATCGGTTCCCCGCACTCGGGACAGTGCGGCCGGCCGGCCCGCGCGTACAGCAGGCGCAGGTAGTCGTAGACCTCGGTGATGGTGCCGACGGTCGACCGCGGGTTCCGCGACGTGGACTTCTGGTCGATCGAGACCGCCGGCGACAGCCCCTCGATGAAGTCCACGTCAGGCTTGTCCATCTGCCCCAGGAACTGCCGCGCATAGGCCGACAACGACTCGACGTAGCGCCGTTGACCTTCGGCGAAGATCGTGTCGAACGCCAGTGACGACTTGCCGGAACCGGACAGCCCGGTGAACACGATCAGGGAGTCGCGCGGCAGATCGAGCGACACGTCCTTCAAGTTGTGCTCTCGTGCGCCGCGGACGACGAGACTGTCGGTCACTGGAACCCCTGATCGGTCGAATTTCGCAAGGTCGGGGCGTTCCACACGCCCTGCACCATCGTATCGGCGGGGCCTGACAGTTCTGCCGGACAGGACCTTAGGCTGGGGCCATGAGCTACATCGGAGAAGTCCAGGTCGGCGGGCCCGCCGACGTGCAGGATGCAGGCGATCTGGAGATCACCAAGTTCGCGGTCGGTGACCTGGCCAACAACGTGTACCTGCTGCGTTGCACCCTGACGGACGAGCGGGTCATCATCGACGCGGCGGACGACGCCGAGCGGATCCTGGCCGAGCTGGACGGCTCGCCTGTGGCGCGGATCGTCACGACTCACTGGCATCCCGACCACTGGCAGGCACTGGCTGCGGTCGTCGAGTCGACCGGTGCCGAGACGGTCGCTGGTGCCGTCGACGCCGAGCACATCGCCGTCCCGACCGACACCCCGGTCTCGACCGGGGCGCGAGTCCGTGTCGGTTCGTGCGAGCTCGAGGTCATCGAGGTGCGTGGACACACCGACGGCTCCATCGTCTTGGCGTACGACGATCCCGACGGCGTGGTCCACCTGTTCACCGGCGACTCGCTGTTCCCCGGCGGGGTCGGCAAGACGTGGTCCGAGGAAGACTTCCGCACGCTCATCGACGAGGTCGAGGCCAAGATCTTCGACCGCTATCCCGACGACACCCACTTCTATCCCGGTCACGGCAACGACAGCACGCTGGGCACTGAACGGCCCGATTTGGCTCAGTGGCGCGAACGGGGCTGGTGAAGCGCCTCGACCGTGGTCGAAGGTCGAGCTACCGCCTGCCGTGACCGGCCGGACGTCTCTCAGTCCTCGACCGGCGAGCTCTCCGTCAAGGCGCGGTACCGCTGATCGGCAGAGAACCAGTACACCTGGGTGTGCCAGATGTCGTCGACGTCGACCCAGTCCTCGTCGGCCATCTTCGGGTAGCGGTCCAGCACGGCCTTGCTGAACGCGGCCCAGTCACGGGTCCACGCCCGGTCCATCTCGTCGAACGCCGCGTCGCGCCTCTTCTGGCCGGCCTCGTCGGGAGTCGGGCCGATCTCGCCGACGATGCCGATCCAGGTGCCGCGCACCTGGTGAGCGTTGGCGTACACGTCCTCGAGCGCTGCGCACGCGTCGGTACCCAGGGACGTGTCAGCGCACGCGGAAGAACCGGCCAGCTCGCGCAGCGCCATCGTCGTCTCCTGGTACCCGTCGTATGCCGAGACGTACTTGTCGAGACGCTCGCGATCGCTCGGCAGACAACCGTCGTCGGAGTGGCAGGTCCACTCGATGCCGTCGATGACGGTCGACTCACCCTTCTTGTCGGTGAAGCTCTGCAGCTCGTCCCACTGCTGCTGAGCGGTAGCGAGGACCTCGTTGTAGGAGATCTGGAACGTGCAGTCCGCGATCATGCCGTTCAGGTGATCGCGAGCATCCGAGTGGTACGCGAGCATCTTCTTCGCCCACTCCTTCGATTCCTCGCGGGCGTCTCGGAAGGTGCCCGACAAGAACGCGAACGGGTGCCCGCCGAGCTCGGGGACGTCGATGTCGTCCAGATCTCCCAGAGCATCCTCGACGGTCGTGCAGGCCTCTTTCTGGGCCTCGAGCGCTTCAGCCGTGGATCCGTCTCCGGAGGGGAACAAGGCCTCGGGCCAGGTCAGTGCGGCGTCGACCATGTCGGGCGCCACCCGCTTCTCGAAGGTCGCAACGTCGTCGCGGAAGTCCTCAGCGGTCGAGTCGGCAGAGGTCTTGCCGACCAGCCCGGTCGCGATCCCGGCGACGAGGACCACGGCGAGGACGCCCAGGGTGATCCACAATCCGCGGCG
>DATMSF010000343.1:0-5694 GCA_035565535.1 Aeromicrobium sp. | reverse complement strand
ACTCCTCCTGGGTGTGCTCGACCGCCTTCGCCATCTTGGCCTCGGTCTCACGCAGGGTCTGATCGATCACGGTTCTCCTCTTTCAACGGATTGGTTCGCCACGCCGCTGTCGGCCACTCAAGCGTGGACCAGCGTTCCGATCTTCTCACCTCGGAGCACGCGGGCGATGTTCCCCTCGCCTTCCATGCCGAACACGATCATCGGCAATCGGTTCTCCATGCACAGCGCGAATGCAGCGGCGTCGACGACCTTCAGGTCGCGACGCAGGGCCTCGGCGAACGTCACCTCGTCGAACCGGACGGCGTCGGCGTTGGTGCGTGGATCGGAGTCGTAGACCCCGTCGACGCCGCTCTTGGACATCAACACAGCGTCGGCCTTGATCTCCAACGCCCGTTGCGCCGAGACCGTGTCGGTCGAGAAGTACGGCATGCCGGCGCCAGCGCCGAAGATGACGACGCGGCCCTTCTCCAGGTGACGGATCGCGCGTCGCGGGATGTACGGTTCGGCGACCTGTCCCATCGTGATGGCCGACTGGACCCGGGTGTCGACGCCCTGCTTCTCGCAGAAGTCCTGCAACGCAAGGGCGTTCATGACGGTGCCCAGCATGCCGATGTAGTCGGCCCGCGACCGTTCCATGCCGCGTTGGCTCAGCTCGGCGCCGCGGAAGAAGTTTCCGCCGCCGACCACGATGGCGACCTCGACGCCCTCCTGGCTGGCCTGAGCGACCTGCTTGGCGATGCCGTTGACGACGTCGGGGTCGATGCCCAGCTTGCCGCCGCCGAACACCTCCCCCGAAAGCTTCAGGAGCACCCGGCGCAGAGGACGGTGCGTGGTGGCCTGCTCGTCCGCTGTCATCGGATGCTCCTGTCGCTGTGCTGTCGGTGAGGTGCTACCTCAGGATGTCAGGCACCAACCTCGATGTGGGCGAAGCGCTTGAGTGTCACGCCGGCCTCGTCGAGCACCGCCTTGACGGTCTTCTTGTCGTCGGTGACCGAAGGCTGCTCCAGCAGGACGACGTCCTTGAAGAAGCCGTTCAGGCGGCCCTCGGTGATCTTGGCGATGGCCTGCTCGGGCTTGCCCTCCTCGCGCGCGGTGGCCTCGGCGATCTCGCGCTCCTTCTGCACGACGTCGGCCGGCACCTCCTCACGAGTCAGGTAGCGCGGACGCATCGCGGCGATCTGCATCGCGACGCCACGAGCCACGGTCTCGTCGCCCTCGAACTCCACGAGCACGCCGACGGCTGCCGGCAGGTCGCTCGCGCGACGGTGCAGGTAGGTCGTGACGTTGCCGTCGAACGCGGCGACGCGGCCGAGCTCGAGCTTCTCACCGATGACGGCGGCCAGCTCCGAGATGGCCTCGGTGACGGTCTTGCCGCTGGCCAGGGTGACCTGCGCGAACTCCTCGGCCGAGGCGGGCTTGGCGGCATCGGCCGCGTCGGCCAGCTCCTGGGCCAGCGAGATGAACTGGTCGTTCTTGGCCACGAAGTCGGTCTCGGAGTTGAGCTCGACGATGGCCGAGCCCGAGCTCGCGACCAGGCCCGAGGAGGCCTCGCGCTCGGCGCCACGCTTGGCGGCCTTGGCCGCACCCGAGATGCGCAGCGCCTCGACAGCCTTGTCGAAGTCGCCGTCGGCCTCGGTGAGGGCCTTCTTGCACTCCATCATTCCGGCGCCGGTGGCGTCGCGGAGCTTCTTCACGTCAGCGGCAGTGATCGCCATGGATCGTGTGTCTCTTCCTGTTACGAAGGTGAATGGTGGTCGGTTCGGACGCTCAGGCGCCCTGCGCGGCTCCCGCAGCGGTGAAGCCGGCGGCCTCGGCGGACTCGACGGTGTCGAACCAGACCTCGGCGACCGTCTGCTCGTACCACGGGCTGTCCTCGGTGTGGTACAGACCGGAGTCGGCGTTGCCCTTGATCGAGAAGCCCTTGGGAGCGTTGCCGCTCTTCAGCGGGGCCTTGGAGCCCTTGCCGAACGGAGCGGTCGCGGTCGCGTCGGCCGGCGGCTGGACGGCCTGGGCCTTCGGGGCCTCTGCGGGCTGCTCGGTCTTCGGCGCCTCCGCCGCGGGGGCAGCGGCGTCGCCGGCCGCCTCGACGGTGGGTTCGTCGGACTTCTTTTCCAGCAGCTCGCGCTCCCAGTCCGCCAAAGGCTCGTCGGCGCCGAGCTCGGTGCCGGCGGTCTCGTCGCCGGTCTTGGCGCCACCGCGGGCGATCAGGCCCTCGGCGACGGCGTCGGCGATCACGCGAGTCAGCAGGCCGACCGAACGGATGGCGTCGTCATTGCCCGGGATCGGGTAGTCGACGTCGTCCGGATCGCAGTTGGTGTCGAGGATCGCGACCACGGGGATGCCGAGCTTCTTGGCCTCGTCGACCGCCAGGTGTTCCTTCTTGGTGTCGACGATCCACACCGCGGAGGGCACGCGGCCCATGTCGCGGATGCCGCCGAGAGTGCGCTCGAGCTTGTCGTGCTCGCGCTTCATCTGCAGCAGCTCTTTCTTGGTCCGGTTCGAGCCGGCCACGTCGTCGAAGTCGATCTCGTCGAGCTCCTTGAGACGGTTGAGGCGCTGGGCCATGGTCGAGAAGTTGGTCAGCATGCCGCCGAGCCAACGCTGGTTGACGTAGGGCATGCCGACGCGCTTGGCCTGCTCCTCGATCGACTCCTGCGCCTGACGCTTGGTGCCGACGAACAGGATCGTGCCTCCGCGGGCGACCGTGTTCTTGACGAACTCGTAGCCACTGTCGATGTAGGCCAACGACTGCTGCAGGTCGATGATGTAGATGCTGTTGCGCTCGGTGAGGATGAAACGCTTCATCTTCGGGTTCCACCGACGGGTCTGGTGTCCGAAGTGAACGCCGCTCTCGAGCAGCTGACGCATGGTGACGACGGCCATGGCCGGTCCTCCTTGTGGCACACGTGTGCCGGTTCCTGGTTGATTCCGCCATCGGGTTCGGTGGCGGCCTGACGCCCGGACGACACGGTCCACCCACCGTTGGTGCTGGTGGGACCAGGTCCGTGTCCGTGTTCGGCTTTCGCGTCACACGGGGCCGGGCGTGCGAATTTCTCCTCCGGAGAGGAGATGTCCTCAGTCTACGGCACAGCGGGCTCCGAGGTGAAATCGTCGGTTGTCCACAGGGCCGGTGGGATTCCCGGAGTTTCCACAGCCGACCCATCCGTCGTGGCGTGGCGGTACCCGTCACGGTGGTCTGGAGTCATGCGTATCCGGATCGTGACCTGCCTGCTGATCGTCCTCGCCGCGTCGGCGGTGAACCCGAGCCGTGCCGGAGCCGCCGACGACCCGTGGTCGTGGCCGGTGGACCGGACCGGCGTCGACCGCCGTTTCGACCCGCCCGCCAGTGACTACGGCAGCGGCCATCGGGGCGTGGACGTCCTCGCACCCGTGGGTTCGATGGTCCGGTCCGTCGCCCCCGGGATCGTCACCTTCGCCGGACGCGTCGGGTCGGTCGACGTGGTGACGATCGATCACGGTTCGAGCAGGTCGACCTACCAGCCGGTGCGATCGACGGTCCAGGTCGGCGATGCCGTCGACCGCAGCGATCCGATCGGCCTGCTGCAGTCGGGCCCCAGCCATTGCGCCACGGCGTGCTTGCACCTGGGGCGGGTGACGGCCGACGACGCGTACCTGGACCCGATGGACGTGCTCGGCGGCGGACGGTTCCGTCTGGTGACACCGGAGGGACCGCCTCCTGCACCGCCGGTCGGCGCGGGCACCCTCCGCCGGCCCGTCGCCGGTCACGTCACCTCGTCGTACGGGATGCGGGTGCACCCGATCACCGGCGTCCGCAAGCTTCACGACGGCACCGACTTCGGTGCCTCCTGCGGCACGCGGGTGCATGCGGCGGGCCCGGGGACGGTCGTGCGGACCCCCACCGACCGCGGCTACGGCAAGCGGGTCATCATCGAGCATGCCGCAGGGGTCAGGACCGGATATGCACACCTGTCCTCACGCAGCGTGCGCGTCGGGCAGACCGTTCGCACCGGCACCGTGATCGGTCGCGTCGGGTCGACGGGACTGTCCACCGGCTGCCACCTGCACTTCATGGTCTGGAAGCACGGCCACCTGATCAACCCGATGGCCCTGCTCTGACCGCTCGCGAGTCACTTGTTCCCGCTGAAGAGTCACTTCTTCCCGCTCACGAGTCACTATTTCCCGCTCATGAGTCATCGCACTCTCAGGTGATGCGACGCCTCGCCTCGGACGTGTGATTCCTGACTCCGAGTTCATGACTCATCACCTGGAACACGTGACTCCTCACGCGGAACACGTGACTCCTCACGTGGAATAAGTGACTCGCGAGCGGGGTTGGGTGACTCGCGAGCGGGCTGGGGCTAGGCGCGGGGGTGGGCCAGCTTGTAGGCCTGGCGCAGGCGGTCGGTGCTGACGTGGGTGTAGATCTGGGTCGTCCCGAGTGAGGCGTGGCCCAAGATCTCCTGGACCGACCGCAGGTCGGCGCCGCCTTCGAGCAGGTGGGTCGCTGCGGTGTGGCGCAGCCCGTGGGGGCCCAGATCGGGCGCACCGTCCACGGCTGCCAACCTGTCGTGGACGATCTTGCGTGCCGCGCGTTGATCGAGTCGCCCGCCCCGCAGGCCCAGGAACAAGGCCGGCCCGCTCCTGTCGGTCACCAGCGCCGGCCGCCCGTGCTCCAACCAGATCTGCAACGCCTCGGCCGCCGGCGCTCCGTACGGCACGGCCCGCTCCTTGCGACCCTTGCCGAACACGCGCACGACCCGGCGGCCGCGGTCCAGGTCGTCGACGTCGAGGCCGACGAGCTCACCGACACGAATTCCCGTGGCGTAGAGCAGCTCGAGCAGCGCCAGGTCACGCCATCCGGCGGGCCCGTCGGCAGCGGCTGCGGTCGTGTCGAGCAGGGCTCGCACCTCGGCCTGGGTCAACGCGTCGGGCAGCTCGCGGTGTGACTTCGGGCTGGCCAGCAGGGCCCCGGCGTCAGCGTCGGCCCGGCCCGTCCGTGCCAGCCACGCCGTGAAGACGCGGACCGCTGTGGCGCGTCGGGCCAGCGTAGTGCGGGCGCGCCCGCGCGTCTGCTGGTTCGCCAGCCAGCTGCGCAGCGATCGGATCGACAGCTCTCGCGGGTCGTCGATGCCCAACAGCTCGGCATGCTCGGCCAGGCTCTGCAGGTCGACCAGATAGGCGCGGACCGAATGTGCGCTCAGGTCACGCTCGGAGGTCAGGTGCCGTTCGTAGTCGGCCAGCACGGAGGCCCACACCTCACCAACGGTCATCACCGTGCTCCGGAGAACGTGAAGGCGCTGCTGCCCCTGACCGGTTCGACGCGAACGTCGGACAACCCGATCGACAGCAGCTCCCGGGCCAGGTCCTTCGGATCGATCATGCGGACCCGCGACCGGGTCAGCTTGTGGACGCCGCGGCTGAGCGCCGAGTCGGGCAGGTCGTAGCCGACGAGCCGACCGCCGGGCTTGAGCACGCGCGCGGCCTCCGTCAGCACGCGTTCCCACTCGATCGTGTGGTGCAGCATCAGCCAGCTGCACACGGTGTCGAACGTGGCGTCGTCGAACGGCAGGCCCGCCGCGTCGACCAGTCGGGCCTCGGCGCGGTCGCCGAACGGTGCCAGCTGACGTCCGGCCGCCTTGATCATGGCGGGGTCGACGTCGGTGGCCAGGTACCTGGTGATCTCGGGGTGCTGCCGCAGGACCTCCGCCGCCA
>DATMSF010000342.1:0-2161 GCA_035565535.1 Aeromicrobium sp. | reverse complement strand
CACCACCGAAGCCGCTGCAGCGACGGGAGCAGCCAGGAACGCAGCCCTCAGGTACGGGGTCTCGATCGGCTCCACCACCTGTTCATCCTCCCCTGTATCGTGACGGTGCCCGGCACAGGCTCGCCGAAGGCACCCGATCGCGGACACGAGGAGGAGGCTGGAGATGAGTCGCGTCGACGAGTTCGACAGCTTCTTCCGCGCCGGATTCAACGGCGTGCTCCACGTCACCTACGCCTTGTGCGGTGATCGACAGGTCGCCCTCGAGGCGACGACCGACGCGTTCCGTCGGGCCTGGCGCGACTGGTCGAAGATCCGCGATCGTGCCCCGCTGGCGTACGTGCGCAACGAAGCGTGGAAGGCCACCTCGCTCAACCGGAGCACACACCCGCTGCGCCGCCGACGCGAGGACGACTCGGACGTCGAGCTGCTCGATGCGCTGGGTGCGCTGTCGGTCGACCAGCGCCGGCTCCTCGTCCTGATGACCCTGGGCAACACCGATCTGGAAGAGGCGTCCCGCGAAGTCGGAATCGGGGCCGAGGCCGGCATCGAGCAGGCCACCGACGCACTCGCAGCGCTCGAGGCGTCCACGGGTGACAGCATCGCGACCCTCGAGGTCCGCCTGCAGAACTTGTCGTCGGCCACCGCCGGCCTCACGGTGCCCGACGTCGCGGACGTCCGCACCGCTGCGCGCCGCGGCACACAGCGCAACACGGTCCTGCTGGTCGCGCTGGCGGTACTGGCCGTGCTCGGATCGGGGTTCGCCGTCACGACCGGGGACGCAGTCGAGATCCAGGACGGACTTCCCCATCGCGAGCGACTCGGCGCCGAAGGCAACGACATCGTCCTCGACGCCCGCAAGCTGACGACCGACGACCTGCTCAGCGAGGCGCAGCTGGCACCGATCTCCGACGGTTCGACGTGGACCCTGGTGGGAACCGACGACGATCCGAAGAGCACCACGCCCTACGCCACGTGCCCCACGCAGCGGTTCGCCGACAAGGACCCCCTGCGCGTGTTCGTCCGCTCGTTCTCCGGGTCCACCGGTAACGCCCGGGTCGCGCAGTCGATCGAGGTCTCACGCAGCGCGAGCCGCGCCGACGACGCAGCTCAAACTCTGATCAGCTGGTTCGCCGACTGCGCCCACCCGCGCGTGCAGCTGTTGTCGGCGCACACCGTCCAACGCCCGTTCGGTGACTTCACCATCTTGCGGCTGCGGTCCCACAAGTCGCCCGTGCGCACGTTCACGGTCGGCTTCGCCCACTCCGGTGCCATCACCAGCACCGTCGTGCACGAGGTCGACGGCGACGAGGGTCCGTCGATCGAGGCGTTCGCCGAGGTCCTGAACGACTCGGTCTCGAAGGTGTGCCGGGCCAGCGGTGGTCGCTGCACCGACGACTTCACGGTCACCGAGACGATTCCGCCGCCGACCACCGAGGCGCCCGCGTTCCTGGGTGTCGTCGACTTGCCACCGATTGCCGACGTCGATCGCGTCTGGGCCTCGGTGGAGGCCCGCTCCGAACCCAATCCGGCCGCGACGCCGTGCGACAAGGCCGACTTCGGCATCAAGTCGGTCGAGCAGGCATCGTCACGGATCTTCGTGCTGTACCAGGCCACGGAGCTGCCCAAGGAGTTCGGCATCACCGAGTCGGTCGCCCGGTTCGACAGCGTCGACGCGGCCAAGAAGTTCGTCAAGAACGTCTCCAACGACATCGACGGTTGCCCCGATGAGAACCTAACTGCCGAGATCAGTCAGACGCACCAGGTCAAGGGTGACGACATCAACGGCAAGACCTGGCTGGTCAGCCTCGAGGCATCGCAGGACCAGACCGCCCGCTACCGCGTCGGCCTGGTGCAGCGCGGCCGCTTCGTCGCCCAGGTGACCCTGATCCCGGCCCAGAAGTACGACGTGTCCGAAGAAGTCTTCGTCGACCTGGTCGAGCGGGCCGGCACGCGCCTGGTCTACGCCGAGTGACGCGAGGGCGCCCAGGCAACAGGCTCGTTCAAGCCCAACACCTCGCCAGCGTCTACCCGCTCCTCCGTCGCTGGCGACCGGAACAGCGAAGGCCTCCACCGGATCCGGTGGAGGCCTTCGTCACTGATCAGATCAGAGGTTCTGCAGGATCTCGCGCATCAGGGCGGCGGTCTCCGACGGCGTCTTGCC
>DATMSF010000341.1:0-3080 GCA_035565535.1 Aeromicrobium sp. | reverse complement strand
GATCTCGCCGGCGTTGACGACCTGGCCGCCGAAGCGCTTCACGCCGAGCCGTTGAGCGTTGGAATCGCGGCCGTTCTTGGTGGACGCCGCGCCCTTCTTGTGTGCCATCTGTCAGATCCTCACTTGATCCCGGTGATCTTGACCTGGGTGTACTTCTGACGGTGACCCTGGCGCTTCTTGTAACCGGTCTTGTTCTTGTACTTCTGGATCACGATCTTCGGACCCTTGGTCTCGCCGAGAACCTCGGCGGTCACCGACACCTTGGCGAGCTTGGTCGCGTCGGACGTCACGGAGTCACCATCGACCAGCAGCACCGCGGGCAGGGAGACGGACTCGCCGACCTGCGCCTTCTGGTCGATCTCGATGACGTCGCCAACCGACACCTTCTGTTGGCCACCGCCACTGCGCACGACTGCGTACACCACGGTCATTCCTTTGATCGTTACGAAAGCTTGCGAAAAGTCTGAGGCGTGCGCGCACGGCACGCCGACGGTCCAGTCTACGGAGCGTCACCGGTGTCGGTCAAAACGGGCGACGTGGTTCCCGTCACGTCCGCACCGGACCCGGAGTCCCCCTGGTCCTTGCGCGGCGCCTTCTGCCCACCGTCGGACTGCTGATCGGGCTGGTCAGCGGGCTTCTTCTGACGACCGGAGCTGCTCGGGCCGTCGTCGGACTTGCCGCTGTCCTTCGTACCGGCGTTCCCGTTGTTCTGCCCGCCGGATCGGTTGCCGCCGGACTTGCTGCCGCGACTGCGGCCGCCCCGGTTACCGCGCCGCGGCCCGTCGTCCCGCTTGGGCTCGATGGGATGGTCGGCAATCGTGACGCCGCGGCCCTTGCAGTGCTCGCACTCGGTGCTGAACGCCTCCAGCAAGCCGGTACCGATGCGCTTGCGGGTCATCTGCACCAATCCCAGCGAGGTGACCTCGGCGACCTGGTGGCGCGTGCGATCGCGACCCAGGCACTCGACGAGTCGGCGCAGGACCAGCTCACGGTTGCTCTCGAGCACCATGTCGATGAAGTCCACGACGATGATGCCGCCGATGTCACGCAGGCGCAGCTGGCGCACGACCTCCTCGGCGGCCTCGAGGTTGTTCTTCGTGACGGTTTCCTCCAGGTTGCCGCCCGAGCCGGTGTACTTGCCGGTGTTGACGTCGACGACCGTCATCGCCTCGGTGCGGTCGATGACCAGCGAACCGCCCGACGGCAGGTGCACCTTGCGTTCGAGTGCCTTGTGGATCTGCTCGTCGATCCGGAACCCGGCGAACGAGTCCTGCGGAGCGTCTTCGGGGCTCTCCCACCGGGAGACGCGATCGGCCAGGTCGGGGGCGACGTGGTCGATGTAGCCCTTGACCATGTCCCACGCGTCGTCACCCTCGACGACCAACGACGCGAAGTCCTCGTTGAACAGGTCGCGGATGACCTTGATCATCAGATCGGGCTCGGCGTACAGCAGCTCGGGTGACTTGCCGGCCTCGACCTTGGACTCGATGTCCTTCCAGCGCGCCGTGAGCGCTGTGACGTCGCGGGTCAGCTGCTCCTCGGTCGCCCCTTCGGCCGCCGTTCGCACGATGAATCCGGCGTCGTCGGGCAGCACGTCCTTGAGCAGGCCCTTCAGGCGCGCACGTTCGTTCTCGGGCAGCTTGCGGGAGATGCCGCTGGTGTGGCCGCCGGGAACGAGCACCAGGAACCGACCCGGCAGGCTGACCTGACTCGTGAGGCGGGCACCCTTCTGGCCGACCGGGTCCTTGGAGACCTGCACCAGGATCGACTGTCCGGGCGTCAGCACCTCCTCGATCTTGCGCGGCTTGCCGTTGGCCAACGTGCTCCAGTCGACCTCGCCGGCATACAACACCGCGTTGCGACCGGCACCGATGTCGACGAATGCCGCTTCCATGCTGGGCAACACGTTCTGCACCTTGCCCAGGTAGACGTTGCCGATCAGTGAGGTCTGCGATTCACGCGCCACGTAGTGCTCGACCAGGACGCTGTCCTCCAGGACGGCGATCTGCGTGTAGTCGTCACGCTGGCGCACGACCATCTCGCGCTTGACCGACTCGCGCCGAGCCAGGAACTCCGCCTCGGAGACGATGGGGGCGCGGCGGCGCCCGGCTTCACGACCCTCCCGACGGCGCTGCTTCTTGGCCTCGAGTCGTGTCGAACCGGTCACACCGGTGATCTCGTCCTCGGCCGTGCGGCCCTGACGCACCTTGACAACGGTGTTCTCCGGATCGTCCGGCGAGCCGTCGGCCTGTTCTCCGGCCCGTGCACGTCGGCGGCGACGGCGGGTGGTGCCCGACGAGCTGCCTTCGGCATCGTCGTCCGACTTGTCCTCGTCGTCGCTGTCGTCGGCCGATTCATCGTTCGACGATGCCTCACCGTTGTCGCCCTCGGGCTTGCGGCGACGACGACCGCCACGGCTGCGGCGACGACGCTTCGGTGTTCCGTCGTCGTTCAGGTCGTCGTCGTCACGCTCGTCCTCGCTGGCCTCGTCGGTCGGCTCCGGCTTCGGTCGAGCCGGAGCCAGGCCCGGAGGTGGCGCCTGGAACGCCACGGCCACGGGAGGGCCCGCAGGACGGGCGGCAGCTCGCCGCCGCGTCGACGTCGTCGTCGTGACGGTCGGAGCCGCTGAGGTCCGGGCGGACTCGTCGGGCGAGCTGGACTCGGGCGAAGTGGAATCGGTGGGGTCGAGCACGGTGCTCTCCTTCACCGCTACCGGCGAAGCTCAGGTAGCGGTACGTCAACGGCCCTTCCGGGCCTCAAGTCTGGTGCGGTGGCGCGTACTGCGGCGTGTCACTCGGCGTCGCGTTCATCCCTGCCGCGGTCGCCGTGTGCGGAGACGACGGGTCACGTCGCGTTCGCAGTGCGTCGCGGTCGGGGGCGATCGTTCCGCCCGCCTGGCCGAACGAGTCCGGCCGTACGACTACTTCTGTTGTCAGTATCGCACACTCGGTCAGGAACAATGGTCAGGTGACGTCGACCCGCTCCCATCTGTTGGTGGGTTCCGCGATCGTCTTGCTGGCCCTGAACCTGCGGGCAGCGGTCGGCAGTCTCGGTGTCGTGCTCGAACCGGTCCGCGACGG
>DATMSF010000340.1:0-2197 GCA_035565535.1 Aeromicrobium sp. | reverse complement strand
CATCGATCGAGACGACGCCGTGGAGCCGTGGACCGCTCCCACGTCGACGGGCGAACGAACCGATGCCGCCTTGGCCAAGTTCTACACCCAGAAGCTCCAGTGGTCCGATTGCGGCCGCGCCCGATGCGCACAGATCACGGTTCCGGTGGACTACGACGAGCCCGACGGTGACACGTTGGAGCTGTCGGTACGGCTGTATCCGGCGACCGACGGTCGGGCTGAGCGCACGCTGTTCGTCAACCCGGGCGGCCCCGGCGGGTCGGCCACGCAGTACGCGGGCACGCTGTGGGGCGACTTGAGCAGTGACGCCACCGACGTGTACGACGTCGTCGGCGTCGATCCGCGAGGAGTCGGCGACAGCACGCCACTGCAGTGTCTCGACGACGCCGACATGGACGCCTTCATCGACACCGATCCCGACCCCGACGACCCTGGCGAGGTCGACGGGCTGCGGCGGGCCACGGACGAGATGGGCCAGGCATGTGCTGCGAACTCCGGCGACCTCGCCTCGCACGTGTCCACCGAGGAGGTGGCGCGCGACATGGACATCGCCCGGGCGTTGATGGGCCGCGACGAGCTCGACTGGTTCGGTGCCTCCTACGGCACCCAGCTGGGCGCGACCTACGCTCACCTGTTCCCCGAGCGGGTCGGTCGGATGGTGCTCGACGGTGCGGTCGATCCGTCCGTCGACGCCTTCGAGGCCGCAATGGGTCAGACCACCGGATTCCAGCGCGCCTTCGACGCCTACGCCGCCGACTGCATCAAGCGGTCCGACTGCCCCGTGGGTCCGACCGTCGCCGACGCCCGTGAGCAGGTCACCGACTTCCTGGCCGGGCTCGACAGCAAGCCGTTGACCGTCGGAGAGCGGCAGCTGACGCAGGGCTCGGCGTTGTTCGGCATCGCCCTGCCGTTGTACGCACAAGACTTCTGGAGCTATCTCAGCGACGGTCTGCGAGATGCGTTCGACGGTGACGGTGCGATGCTGCTGACGTTGTCCGATGCCTACTTCAGCCGCAATCCCGACGGTTCCTACCAGGACAACATCGGACAGGTCATCTACGCCGTCAACTGTCTCGACGCCACCGACCGGCCCTCGGTCGACGAGGTCGAGCAGCGGCTCCCGGAGTTCGAGAAGGCGTCACCGGTGTTCGGCTCCTTCCTCGGCTGGGGCGTGCTGGGTTGCACCGACTGGCCGCTGACGTCGGACACCCCGCAGGGCGACGTCTCCGCCGAGGGGGCGCCGCCGATCGTCGTCATCGGCACCACCCGTGACCCTGCCACCCCGTATGAGTGGGCGCGGAGCCTGGCCGATCAGCTCAAGGTGGGTGTCCTGGTCTCCCGCGATGGCGACGGCCACACTGCCTTCGCTTCGGGCAACCAGTGCATCGACGACCTCGTGGAGGACTTCTTGATCAACGGCACGGTTCCGAAGGACGGCACGATGTGCGAGGCCGAGTAGGCGTTGGTGAGCCATGGGGCTTGAGCGAGCCGCGCACCTCACCAACGCTTCGCGGTCGGCGGCTGCGCCGCGGAGGCGCTCCCGGTCGCTTCGCTCCCTAGCATCGCTGACCGTCTCGTCGCTTCGCTCCTCGCGGTCAGCGACCGAGGATCGAACCCAGAATCGAGCCCAGGTCAGGAGCGCCGGACTTCGACACCGCATCCTTGACCGCGTCCTGCAGCTGGTCCTTCAAGCTGCCGGTGTCGGGCCGCGTCGTACCCCCGCCGGTGACCCGCTTGGCCAGGAACGCCATGACGATGGGAGCGAGCACGGCGAGGATCTTCCTGACCGTGGCGGTGTCGACACCGGCAGTGCCGCCGATGGCCTCCGCGACGTCTCCGGTCGAGCCGCCCAGCACGTGCTTGAGGATCGAGTTGCCCAGGTCTCCGCCGAGGAGCGATCCCAGGTCACCGAGCGGATTGGCCTGCGCGTGGTCGCCGAGCGCGCTGGCCAGCGAGGTGGCACCTTCATCGGATGCGGAATTGTTCGCCATGCCACCCAGGACGGCGGGCAGGGCGGCTTTCACGACGGCCTGGACCTGTGCCTGCTCCAGGCCGAGCTGTTGCGCGATGTCGGCGATGGGACCGTCGTCGAGCGCGGCCAAGATGTCATCTGTGAGTGCCATGGGTTGACAGTAGCGGTCGTCGAGGCCGCTGGACCGAGCTCAGCCGCGAAACGCCTCGTGGTGGCGGATCACTT
>DATMSF010000339.1:0-8135 GCA_035565535.1 Aeromicrobium sp. | reverse complement strand
CGGGCAAGCCGATCCCCCACATCGACACCGCGAGCCGTCCCGACTGGTGGTTGGAGAAGCTCGTCGAGCGCGAGCAGATCACCGGCGTGCTGCCCGAAGCCTTGCAGCTGCGCAAGGACGACGCCGCGCTCGACGACGAGCTGGCTCAGCTCGCGTCCGAGGCCGACGTCCGAGACCGCCTCGAGCAGTTCAACGCCCGCGTCGTGGCCGCACGCCGACAGCTCCTGGGCGGTCCCCCGGTCGTCACCGCTGTGCGCGACGTCGACGTCGAGGTCGAGGCCTGGCGCCGACGGCGACGTGGCCGCAGTCAGGCCGCCCCGACCGAACCGGACCCCACTCCCCCTCGGATGCGGTGGTGGCGACGTCGTGATCGACGGTGATCGCACCGTCGCATCCGTGCGCCACCATGCACATCCGTGCGCCACCATGTACATCCGTGCGCCACCATGTACATCCGTGCGCCACAATGTCCGAATACTGAGACGTTGGACCACGGAGCGGACAACGTGGCAATCTTGGGGTGACAAGCGCATCCCTGAGGAGTCCCCATGAGCGAGCAGTGGTCGTTCGAGACCAAGCAGATCCACGCAGGCCAGCAGCCCGATCCCACGACCGGTGCGATCGCCACCCCCATCTACGCGACGACGGCGTTCCAGTTCGAGGACACCCAGCACGCTGCTGACCTGTTCAGCCTGGCCAAGCCGGGCAACATCTACACCCGCATCATGAACCCGACGCAAGACGTCGCCGAGCAGCGCATCGCCGCTCTCGAGGGCGGCGTCGGCGCTCTGCTCGTGGCCTCGGGCCAGGCCGCCACGACCGGCGCCATCACCAACGTCGCCGAGGCCGGCGACCACGTCGTCGCGTCCTCCAGCCTGTACGGCGGCACCGACTCGCTGTTGCGTCACACGCTGCCCAAGCTCGGCATCGAGGTCACGTTCGTCGCGAACCCCAACGACCCGCAGCAGTGGCGCGACGCCGCCAAGGAGAACACCAAGGCGTTCTTCGGCGAGTCGGTGGGCAACCCGCGCGGCGACGTGCTCGACATCGAGGCCGTCGCGGGCGTCGCGCAGGAGGTCGGCGTCCCGTTGATCATCGACAACACGATCGCCACGCCGTACCTGGTCAACCCGCTGGCCCACGGCGCCAACACCGTCGTGCACTCGGCGACCAAGTACCTGAGCGGTCACGGCACCGTGATCGCCGGTGTCGTGGTCGACGCCGGAACGTTCGACTACGGCGCGCACGGTGACAAGTTCCCCGGCTTCAACACCCCCGACGAGAGCTACCACGGCCTGGTCTACAGCGAAGCGCTCGGCCCGGCCGCCTACATCGCCAAGCTGCGCGTGCAGTACCTGCGCAACGTCGGCCCGGCGATCAGCCCGTTCAACGCGTTCCTGCTGCTGCAGGGTCTGGAGACCCTCAGCCTGCGCGTCGAGCGCCACAACGAGAACGCGCTGAAGGTCGCGCAGTGGCTGCAGGAGCGCTCCGACGTGGCCTCGGTCAACTACCCCGGCCTGGAGTCCAGCCAGTACCACGAGCTGGCCAAGAAGTACCTGCGCAACGGGTCGACCGCCGTGCTTACGTTCGAGCTGCCCGGTGGTGTCGAGGCCGGCCGCAAGTTCATCGACGCGCTCGAGCTGCACGCCCATGTCGCGAACCTCGGTGACGTGCGGTCCCTGGCCATCCACCCCGCGTCGACGACGCACAGCCAGCTGACCGCCGAGGAGCAGCTGGGCGCGGGCGTGACCCCCGGCCTGGTCCGTCTGGCCGTCGGTATCGAGGGCATCGAGGACATCCTCGCCGATCTCGAGGTCGGGCTCGCAGCTGCCAAGTGAGACCACGAGGAACGACTCAGGATCTCCCTCCTGCCACCGGTGGGTGGCGGGAGGGAGATCCCGTCGGCTCCAGACAGTTCGCCGACGTCGGTGAGCTGACCCTCGAGGACGGCACCAGCCTTCCTGTCCGTGTCGCGTACGAGACGTGGGGCGAGTACGACGGTTCCAACGCCATCCTCGTGCTGCACGCGCTGACGGGTGACTCCCACGTCCACGGCCCCGCCGGACCTGGACACCCGACCGCCGGTTGGTGGGACAGCATCGTCGGGCCCGGCCTGCCGATCGACACCGACCGCTTCCACGTCGTCGCCGCCAACATCCTCGGCGGCTGCCAGGGCACGACAGGCCCCCTCTCCCCTGCCCCGGACGGACAACCGTACGGTCGGCGGTTCCCCGACGTGACAGTGCGCGACCAGGTCGCCGCAGAAGTCGCGTTGGCCGACCACCTCGGCATCGACGTGTGGCACACCGTCGTGGGCGGTTCCGCCGGCGGCATGCGCGCCCTGGAGTGGGCCGTGACGCACCCCGAGCGGGTCGAGCGGCTCTTCCTGCTCGCCTCCTGCGCGCAGGCCTCGGCCGAGCAGATCGCGTGGTCGACGGTCCAGCAAGCCGCCATCGTGCACGGCGGCCCGCTAGGTGGGCTGGACGTGGCGCGCCGGATGGCGCACATCGCCTACCGCAGCGAGGCCGAGCTCGCCGAACGGTTCGGTCGATCCGAACAAGCCGACGGCCGCTTCGCGGTCTCGTCCTACCTGGAGCACCACGGCAACAAGCTGGTCGCCCGGTTCGACCCCGAGTCCTACCTCGTGCTGACCCGTGCGATGGACAGCCACGACATCGGTCGAGACCGCGGCGGTGTGGCTGCAGCGCTGGCCCGGGTGACCGCGAAGACGATCGTGGCGGGCATCGACTCGGACCGTCTCTACCCGCTGTACCAGCAGCAGGAGCTGGCCGACCTGATCGCCGGGTGCGAGGGCCTCGACGTCGTCGAGTCGCTGTTCGGGCACGACGGCTTCCTCGTCGAGTTCGAACAGGTCGGTGCGCTGGCGCGCAAGCTGCTGGACCTGTGATGTCGCGTCGGGTCCGCGTCCAGGTCAAGCCCGGCAGCCGCCAGGGACCGGCCGTCGTCGCGGCCGACTCCCCCGACGTCGAGTACGTCGTCCACGTGCGCGAACGGGCCACCGAGGGGCGCGCGAACCGCGCCGTGGAGAAGGTGGTCGCCGAGCACTTCGGGGTGCCCAGGACCGCCGTCACGGTCGTGCGTGGTCACACGGCCCGATTCAAGACATTGCAGATCGATGACTGAGCGTCAAGCCGGGGCTTGGAACGGTGTGGGATCACCGGCGCCCACGCGCACGACCTCGGCATAGCCCTCGCTGAGGTCGACGACCGTCGTCGGCTGCGCGATGACCGCCGTTCCCGACTCGATCACGGCGTCGATCCGACCGTCGAGCTCGTCGGCGATCTGCCACGCCTCGGTCATCGCCTCGGTCCGGTCGGGCAGGATCAGTGTCGTCGACAAGATCGGCTCGCCCAGACCGGCCAGCAAGGCCTGCACGATCGCGTGATCGGGAATGCGGACGCCGACCGTCTTCTTCTTCTCCTGCAACAGCCGACGCGGCACCTCACGGGTCCCGGGCAGGATGAACGTGTACGGGCCCGGTGTCGCGGCCTTGACCGCGCGGAACACCGCGTTGTCGACGTGCACGAAGTGGCCGAGCTGGGCGAAGTCCTTGCACACCAGCGTGAAGTGGTGCTTGTCGTCCAGCTTTCGGATCGCACGGATCCGGTCCAGCGCGTCGGCGTTCCCGATCTGGGCGCCCAAGGCGTAGCCGGAGTCGGTGGGATAGGCGATCAAACCTCCCCCGGTGATGACCTCGACCGCCTGGTCGACGGTCCGCTGCTGCGGGTTCTGCGGATGGATGTCGATGTAGCGCACCATGCCTCGACCATAGCGACCCCGGACGGTTCGCCGCAGACCTCAGGTCAGCAGGCTGACACCGCCGGGTCCGATCAGCAGGGCCAGCACGATGATCACGGCACCCCACAAGATCTCCCCCTTGACGATGCGCGCGATCCCGATGACGGCGAGGACGACTGCCACGATCCACAAGATGGTGTCCCACATGTTGCTTGCCTCTCTGTGCGAGGGGTCGCCAGCTGCGCCCCGTCATGGTCCTTCAGTACCCATCACGACGTGTTTTCACGCGTCAGAAGTCGAAGTTGTCCGCGATGTGGACTCGTCATCTCCGGGCTCACGCCACATCTAGGCTCGTGGGTCGAAGGGAAGGAGGCGGCCATGACCATCGAGTCCGTCGTGACACCATCCGAACGACGAGCGCGCCAGCTCGAGCACGACGCTGCTCGCGCCGACCACCTTGCCTCACGCGCCACGAGCTTGCCGCCCCTTCGCCCCACCGAAGAGCTGGAGCACATCGCTCAGGAGGCTGCCGATCACTTCGACCGGCCCGACACGACGACGGACGAGGTGCTGGCCTGGGTCGCCCGGACCTTCGGCCATCGCACCGCGGTGGCGTGCTCCATGGCCGATGCCGTGCTCCCGGCGGTCGTCGCCGAGCACCTCCCCTGGGTCGACACGCTGTTCCTGGACACCGGCTACCACTTCGCCGAGACCGTGGGCACCCGTCACGCCGTCGAGGCCTCCCTGCGCCTGACGATCGTCGACGTGCGCCCCGCGCAGACGGTCAGCGAGCAGGACGCCGAGTACGGACCCAACCTGCACGAACGCGATCCCGCCTTGTGCTGCCGGTTGCGCAAGGTCGAGCCGCTGCACCGGAGCCTGCAGTCCTACGAGGCCTGGATCACCGGTGTACGACGCGACGAGGGACCGACTCGGGCCGACACCCCGTGGGTGACGTGGGACGGCAGGAACGGTCTGGTCAAGATCAATCCGTTGGCCAGCTGGACGTTCGACGACGTCATCGCCTACGCCGCCGAGCACGACATCGTCGTCAACCCGCTCGTCGCCGACGGCTACCCATCGATCGGCTGCCAACCATGCACCCGACGCGTCGCTCCCGGCGAGGATCCACGGGCCGGCCGATGGGCGGGCTTTGCCAAGACCGAGTGCGGTCTGCACACCTGACGACGAGTAGGTGGAGCGATGACCGGCAGCTTGCCGTTGACCTTGCGCCTGGCCGGGCGACGGGCCGTCGTGGTGGGCGGCGGGTCCGTCGCCGCCCGTCGTGCGCTGCTCTGGCGAGCCTCGGGCGCACAGGTCGTCATCGTGTCACCCACGGTCGACGACACGCTCGCCGCCGCGGCTCACCGCGACGACCTGACCTGGGTGGCTCGCGAGTACCGCACGGGCGACCTCGACGGTGCCTGGCTGGTCCAGACCGCCACCCATGACGCCGTCGTGGACGACCAGGTCGCCCGCGACGCCGAGGCCGCCCGCATCTGGTGCCTCAAGGGCGGCGACCCCGACGGGTCGACCGCGTGGTCACCGGCGGTGGCCCGAGCCGATGACGTGACGATCGCCGTGTCCGGTGGCGGTGACGCCCGCCGGGCCACGACGTTGCGCGACGCGGTCGCGGCAGCGCTCGACACCGGCGACCTCCCGCTGCGTCACCGGACGCACCATCCTGGTGGGCTCGTCGCGCTCGTCGGTGGTGGGCCGGGCGATCCGGACCTGATCACCGCGCGTGGACGCCGCCTCCTGGCTCAGGCCGATGTCGTGGTGTACGACCGGTTGGCACCTCAGTCGATCTTGGACGAGCTCGACGCCGATGTGGAGCTGATCGACGTCGGCAAGCGCCCCGATCGCCACCCGGTCCCGCAGTCCGCGATTAATGCCTTCCTGGTCGATCGAGCGCAGGCCGGCAACATCGTGGTGCGCCTCAAGGGCGGTGACCCGTACGTGTTCGGTCGGGGCGGGGAGGAGCTGCTCGCCTGTCGTGCTGCCGGCGTCGACGTCGAGGTGGTGCCCGGCGTGACCAGCGCCATCTCGGTGCCCGCAGCAGCCGGCATCCCGGTCACCCATCGCGGCGTCGCGCGCGGGTTCACGGTGCTGACGGGCCACGAGGAGCTCGACGACGTGCCCCTGCGCGGCGATCACACGTTGATCCTGCTGATGGGCGTCAAACGGCTCGCGTCGACCACCGCCCAGCTGATCGCCGCAGGCCACGACCCGGACGTGCCGGCCGCTGTCGTCGAGCGTGGCTGGAGCGCAGAACAGCGCACCACGGTGGCGACGTTGGGCACGATCGCCGACCGAGCCGCCGAGGTGGGCGCCGCAGCGCCCGCCGTCACGGTCATCGGCGACGTCGTCACGATCTTGGCCTGAACGCGTGTCGCTGCCCGATTTCGGGCCATCGGCGCGAAACCATGGAATCGGCCCTGCGCAGTATGAGAGCGCAGGGCCTTGAGTACTGCAGACGTCCCGAAGCGCCGCTCGCTTCGCGCCGTACCCGCATCACCTGGTACCGATGTGGCCGACCACGACGCGCGGAGCTAGCCGTGGTCACCAGCGCGCAGCACGCGTCCGCGCCGGGACCACAACCACCACAGGCCGACGGCAGGCAGCACCAGCGGCACGTACCCGTAGCCGGCGCCGAAGTCCGACCACACGCTCTGGTCGGGAAACAGCTCCTCGTCGACCACGGTCAGCACGCCGACCGCCAGGACGCCGATCATCTCGAAGCCGATCGTCGCCGAGGCCCAGCGCCGTCGATCGGATGCCAGCGCCCAGGTCGCCACGATGTAGACGATCGCGGCGAGCGCCGACAGGCCGTAGGCGAAAGGGGCCTCCCCGGCCTTGGTGGACAGCTGGTAGACCGACCGAGCCGTCGCGGCGATCGCGAAGACCCCGTAGACCGCCACCAGCATGCGGCCGAAGCCGTGTGAGGTTCCGTCGGCGTCAGACAACGGTGCCCTCCCAGATGCCGTGCAGACGGGCACACAGCACCGCCACCGTCAGCATCGCCACCACGACCACGCCGGTGCCCCATCGAGACTTCTCGGCCACGCCCCACAGGACGGCGGCGGGCGGGATGACCACCTGAGTGAGCAGGTAGGAGATGAACAGCACGCCGTCGACGTCCCCGTCACTGCGCGACAGTGCTATCGAGCCGGTGACGAGCAGCCCGATCAGCACCACTTCCAGCGCGGCGACGCTGTAGAACAGGGCGTTCGAGAACGGCACGTCGCGCAGCATGTGCCATGCTGCGTGCCCCGCCACTGCGAGCGCCAGCAGCGCGATCGCCCAGGCCGCCAGTTCGGACACTGCTGCTCCTTCGACTCCATCGTGCCAGTCGAGTGTTCCATGGTGCCGCGGGGCGCGATCGACCGGTCGGGCACCGCGACCCGGTCAGTCGCGAGATCGGTCGAGCGTGTTCATCACGTGATAGACCACGACGGCCGCGATGCTGCCCAGTGCGATGCCGGTGAACGTCAGGTCGCCCATCGTCAGAGTCAGGTCGCCGATGCCGATCACCAGGGCGACCGCGGCCGTGAATTGGTTGACCGGACGCGAGAAGTCCACGTTGTTGTCCACCCAGATCTTGATGCCGATGACGCCGATCAGTCCGTAGAGCGCCACGGTGACGCCGCCGAGGACACCCGCGGGGATCGTGTTGATCACGGCACCGACCTTCGGCGACATGCTCAGGGCGATCGCCACGAGGCCCGCGACCCAGTACGCCGCGGTCGAGTACACGCGAGTCGCGGCCATGACTCCGATGTTCTCGCCGTACGTCGTGGTTCCCGAGCCGCCGCCGGCTCCTGCGAGCGACGTGGCCAGGCCGTCGGCGAGCAGCGCCTTGCCGGTCGCCAGATTGATTCCCTCGTCCTCGGCCAGCTGCGCGACGCTGCGCACGTGGCCGACGTTCTCGGCGATCAGCACGAGCACGACGGGCAGGAAGGCCGGCACGACCGACCACGTCGCGTCGGGACCGTGGAACTCCGGAAGGCCGAACCAGTCGGCGTCCTGGACCGCCTCGAACTTCAAGATGCCGGCCAGCGAGGCGAACAGGTAGCCGACCGTGACACCGATGATGATCGACAGTCGGGCGATCAGGCCACGGAACAGCACCGCCACCAGCAGCACGACCGACAACGTCACGAGCGCGGTCCACGGAGCCGCCTGGAAGTTGGCGTTGGCCTCGTCGGCCAGGTTCAGGCCGATCAGGGCGACGATCGCACCCGCCACGATCGGCGGCATCAATGCCTCGATCCAGCCCGTTCCCGTGATGATGACGATCGCGCCGACGATCGCCAGCAGCACGCCGGTGGCGAGGATGCCGAACGACGCCGCGCCGATGCCGTCGGAGGCCATGG
>DATMSF010000338.1:0-5365 GCA_035565535.1 Aeromicrobium sp. | reverse complement strand
GGCCGTTCGCGGCTTCGTCGAAGAGCTGACGGCTCACCTGCGCCGTATCTCCTCGCCGGCGCTACGTCAGGCCTGATCCACTCGCCGCGCTGCCGGCAAGGCGTAGCGGGAACGTGCGTCGAGGCACCCAACCCTGCGCCTCGTCGCGCACGTAGAGAGCGAACGACTCGACCGCGAACTCACACTCGAAGTCCTTGAGGGTCTCATCGGCACGATCCAGCGCTGCCTCGTCGAGATCGTGCGCCACCGTGACGTGCGGATGGAACGGGAACTGCGCCGGCGCGACGGTGTCGCCCAGCTCGTCACGGATTCGCACCTGCAGCATCTCGGTATAGAAGATCCCCTTGCTGACGGCCACGAACACCACCGACGAGACCGGACGGAACGTGCCGGTGCCCCGCAGTCGCAACACGTAGGCCGGGACCGCGGCCGCGGCGGCCTCCAGTCGTTCGACGAAGTCGTCCAGATCGCTCTCGGCGATCGCCAGCGGCGGAATCAACGTGATGTGGCTGGGAATCGTCGCGGCCAACGGGTCGCCGAACGAGGCACGCGCCTGGCGCAGCTGGCTGCCGTACGGTTCAGGAATCTCGATCGAGACACCGACCTCGATCACGACCGGCCGACCCCACCAGGCGACACGAAGCCGGACCGCTCGTAGACCAGCTCGAGCGTCGGCGTCGCGACCTCGCGCGCCTTCTGCGCACCGGCTGCGAGGATGCGATCGAGCTCGCCACGGTCCGCCAGCAGCTCGCGGGTGCGGTCGCCGAAGGCCCCGACGAAGTCGGCCAACAGCTCGCCCAACGCCACCTTCAGGTGTCCGTACTGCTGACCCTCGTACTCGGCCACGATGTCATCGACGGATCGGTCGGTCAGCGCCGAGTAGATCGCCAACAGGTTGGAGATCCCCGGCTTCTCCTCCCGGTCGAATCGGATCTCGCTGCCCGAGTCGGTGACGGCCGAGCGCACCTTCTTCGCCACCTGCTTGGGTGTGTCGGTCAGGTCGATGACGCCCGCGTGCGACTGGTTCGAGCCGCTCATCTTCGCCGTCGGATCCTGCAGGTCGTAGATCTTCGCCGTCGCCTTGACGATGTGCGCCTCGGGCACCGTGAACGTCTCACCGAACCGGTGGTTGAAGCGCTGGGCAAGGTTGCGCGACAGCTCCACGTGCTGCCGTTGGTCCTCACCGACCGGCACCTTGTCCGCCTGGTAGATCAAGATGTCGGCGGCCATCAGGATCGGGTACGTGAACAGGCCGACGCTGGCCTGGTCCTGTCCGCCCCTGGCCGACTTGTCCTTGAACTGGGTCATTCGACCGGCCTCACCGAAGCCCGTGATGCCGTTGAGCACCCACGCCAGCTGGGCGTGCTCGGGGACGTGGCTCTGCACGAAAAGTGCGCTGCGCTCGGGGTCCACCCCCGCGGCCAACAATTGGGCGGCCGCGATGTAGGTGCGCTCGCGCAGCTTCGCCGGGTCGTAGTCGACCGTGATCGCGTGCAGGTCCGGGATGAAGTAGAACGCCTCGAACTCGTCCTGGAGCGCCACCCACTGCTTGAATGCACCGAAGTAGTTGCCCAGGTGGTAGGAGTCCGCGGTGGGCTGAGCACCTGAGAGTGCACGTGGTCGACGATCCGCTGCAGGCATGCCGACGATTCTGCCAGCCGCTAACCTGGGCGTCCGACCGGGAGGAGCTGCGTTGAAGGTGCTGCGACGCCTCGCCATCGCCGTTGCCGCGGTGCTCGTCCTCGCGGCCGCCTGGCTCGCGCTCAGTCCGGCACCGAACGCCGCGCTGCTTCGCCTGTTCGGCGACGACGGCTTCAGCGACGCCACGGCTGACTCGTCGACGCTGTCGTCAGGGCTGACCGAGCAGCTCGATCTGCAGATCGGCGGCGAGGACGACGCCCGCATCGACGTGTTCCGGCCCGTCGGCGACGAGCTGCTCCCCGCCGTGGTGTGGGTGCACGGCGGCGACTTCGTCTCCGGCACCAAGGAACCGCTGCGCCCGTTCCTCAAGACGTTGGCGGCGCGCGGGTTCGTGACGGTCAACGTCGAGTACTCGAAGGCGCCGGAGCAGCAGTACCCGCGTCCCGTCGAGCAGGTCGACCACGCGCTCGAGCACGTCCTGGAGCACGCAGCCGAGTACGGGGTCGACGAGCGCCGGTTCGTGCTCGGCGGAGACGCGGCGGGCGCCCACATCGCCGCCCAGACAGCGCTGGCGACGACGGACCGCCAGTACGCGCAGAGCGCCGGCGGCCTGCCCCGGTCGCTCCCGGGATACAAGCTGCGCGGGCTCGTGCTGTTCGGCGGACCGTTCGACCTGTCGCTGGTCTCGAGCAACAACCCGTTCTCCCAGTGGCACCTGAAGAAGTCGTTGTGGGCCTACACCGGTGTCCGATCGGTCGCCGACGACGATGCGCTGACCTGGCTGTCGATCGTCGACCACGTGTCCAGCCAGACGCCGCCGGTCTTCATCTCGGCCGGTCCGGACGATCCGCTGCTGCCGCATGCGAGGGCGTTAGCCGCCAGGCTCACGGACATCTCGGTCGACGTCGACGCGCTGTTCTTCGATCGGATCGCCTCGCAGGAGCTCGGCACCGAGTACCAGCTGGCACTCGCGACTCCCCCGGCACGGGAGGCGATGGACCGAGTCGTGGCGTTCCTCGACGAGGTGACGGGTGACTGACATCCGGCGCTGGGTCGTTCCCGGGCGGGTCAACCTCATCGGGGAGCACTTGGACCACAACGGCGGCCCGGTCCTGCCGATGGCGATCGACAAGCACGTGACGATCAAGGCGCGGCGGCGCGACGACGGTGACGTCCACGTCTGGTCACCCCTCGGACCGAAGGTGGTGCTCGCGGCGGAGCCCGATCCCGGCAGCGTGCCCGACTGGGCCGGCGTCGTGGCCGGTGCGCGGTGGGCACTCGGGCAGGCCGGGCACACGGTCGGTGCCGATCTGGTGATCGAGGCCGACCTCCCGGCCGGCGCCGGACTGGCCTCGTCGGCCGCCGTCGCCTGCGGCACCGTGCTGGCACTGGCCGATCTGGCCGGAGTGGATCTCGACCGCGCCGAGGTCGCAGCGCTGGCCCGTCGCGCCGAGACCGACTTCCTCGGCGTGCCGGTCGGTGTCATGGATCAGCTCGCGGTTCTGCACGGGGGTACGCAGCTGGTCGACACCGTGAGCGGCGCCGTCACTGCGGTCGACGTCGAGTGGCCCGGCCTGTCGCTGGTCGTGATCGACACCGGGGTGACTCATCGCGTCGCGGCCGGCGAGTACGCGCAGCGCCGCGCAGAGTGTGCTGCCGCCGCCGAGCAGCTGGGCCTGGACCACCTGGCCGCAGCCGGCCCCGACGCCGTCCTTCGCTTCGCCGACTCGGACCCGCTGAAGGGTCGGGTCCGTCACGTGATCACGGAGACGACCCGGGTGCGTGGGGCGGTCCGCGCTGCCGCCGAGCGTGACTGGGTCCGGTTCGGCGGCCTGCTCACCTCGTCCCACGAGTCGCTGCGCGACGACTTCGCCGTCAGCTGCAGCGAGCTCGACGTCGCCGTCGAGGCCGCACTGGCCGCCGGTGCACTCGGTGCCCGCATGACCGGGGCCGGCTTCGGCGGCAGCGCCATCGCCCTGGCTCCGACCGATCAGCTCCTGGGCCTGCGCGAGAAGGTGGTCACTGCCTTCGCCGACCACGACTGGCCCTCCCCGACCCTGTTCACCGTGCGACCTGCCCCCGGCGCCCACCTCACCCCCTGACCGACGCCTGCGGCGGGTGGCGGTTTACCAACTTAAGTTGGTAAGCCACCACTATCTTCGGGTAGCAAACCCACGATCGTGGCCGAGTACCAACTTAAGTTGGTAAACCGACGACTCCCGGACGCACCTCGATCGGGGGTGCGGGTGGGACACTGGGACGGTGAGTACGCAGCGCATCGCCTATCAGGGTGAACCGGGGGCCAACTCCCACATCGTGATTCACCAGCACTATCCCGACGCGGAACCGGTGCCGTGTGCGTCGTTCGAGGATGCGTTCGCGGCGGTGACGTCCGGCGCCTGTGAGCTCGCGATGATCCCGATCGACAACACGATCGCGGGACGCGTGGCGGACATCCACCACTTCTTGCCGACGTCGGGACTGCACATCGTCGCCGAGCACTTCTTGCGCATCCAGTTCAGCCTGCTGGCGATCCCGGGCGCGACGCTGGACTCGATCAAGACCGTCCACAGCCACGTCCATGCACTCGGGCAGTGCCGCAACTTCATCCGCGAGCACTCCTTGACGCCGCTGATCTCCGGCGACACCGCCGGCGCCGCGCGCGAGGTGGCCGACGCCGCCGACCCGTCCCAGGCCGCGATCTCGCCTCCGTTGGCGGCCGAGATCTACGGGCTCGACGTGCTGGCGACCGACATCGAGGACGAGGACCACAACACGACCCGGTTCGTCGTGCTGGCACGTGAACCCCAGATTCCTCCGGCGGGCGCCCCGACCGTCACCACGTTCGTGTTCAACGTCCGCAACATCCCCGCAGCGCTCTACAAGGCCCTCGGCGGATTCGCGACCAACGGCGTCAACATGACGAAGCTGGAGAGCTACATGGTCGGTGGACAGTTCGCGGCCACCCAGTTCCTGGCCGAGGTCGACGGGCACCCCGACGACGTCCCGTTGGCCCTCGCCCTGGAAGAGCTGGCGTTCTTCACCACCGAGGTCAAGGTGCTCGGCGTCTACCCCGCCGATCCCACGCGCGACCGGTCCTGACGTGTGAGCGCGCTGCGTTGGCCGCTGAGCGTTCCCGTCCTCAGCGACGGGACGGTGACGTTGCGCGCCCACACCCCGACCGACATCGACGACATGCTCCAGATGGCGAACGACCCCGAGATGGGTCGGTGGACGTCGGTCACCCAGCCGCACACCCGGGAGATGAGTGAGGACTTCGCCTTCCAGGTGATCCCCCGCGGCTGGGACGAGGGCACGTCGCGCGGCTGGGCGATCGAGGCCCGCGACGACTCCGGCCGACCGCGATTCGCCGGCAACGTCGACGTCCGCGGCAACGTGATGACCGACGTCGGTTACGCCCTGCACCCGTGGGCACGCGGCCGGGGCCTGATGGTGCACGCGTTGCGGCTGGCCGTCGGCTGGGCCCTCACCGAAGGTGGCGCAGAGATCGTGCACTGGAAGGCACACGTCGGCAACGAGGCCTCGCTCCGGGTGGCCCACCGCGCGGGGTTCACGCTGCACGCGCCACTACCGGGTGCCCTGCTCGAGAAGGGTCGGACGATCGACCCGGTCCAGGCGTCGATCCGCTTCGGCGACGTCCCATTGCCCCGCACCCGGTGGGCCGAATCGGTCGTGCTGGAAGGCCAGAACGTTCGTCTTCGAC
>DATMSF010000337.1:0-10764 GCA_035565535.1 Aeromicrobium sp. | reverse complement strand
GGCCCTGGCCGCGCTGCTGGTGCAGGACCACGACGTGCTGTTCCTGGACGAGCCCACCAATCACCTCGATCTCGAGGGTGTCACGTGGCTCGCCGCACACCTGAAGCAGCGCTGGCCACGCCAGGCCGGCGGACTGGTCGTCGTCACGCACGATCGCTGGTTCCTCGACGAGGCCTGCACGCGGACGTGGGAGGTGCACGACGGCACGGTCGAACCCTTCGAGGGTGGTTACGCGGCGTACGTCCTGCAGCGCGTCGAGCGCGATCGCATCGCTGCGGCAACCGAGGCCAAACGACAGAACCTGATGCGCAAGGAGCTGGCCTGGCTGCGGCGCGGCGCACCCGCGCGCACGTCGAAGCCGAAGTTCCGCATCGAGGCGGCACAGCAGCTGATCGAGGACGAGCCACCGCCACGCGACACCGTCGAGCTGAAGCAGATGGCGACGGCGCGTCTGGGCAAGGACGTCGTCGACCTGCTCGACGTGGGAGTCTCCTTCGACGGGCACGCCGTGCTCTCCGGCGTCGAGTGGCGCATCGGACCCGGTGAGCGAACCGGCATCCTGGGACGCAACGGCGCCGGCAAGTCGACCCTTCTGAACGTCATCACCGGCGAGCTCGCACCCACCAGCGGTCGAGTCAAGCGCGGCAAGACCGTCCAGGTGGCCCGCCTCAGCCAGGATCTTCACGAGCTCGACGCCGTCGCCGACGAACGCGTCAGCGACGTCATCGGTCGCAAGCGCACCAGCTACGTCAGTGGAGGCCAGGAGCTGACCCCCGGCCAGCTGCTCGAACGACTCGGGTTCACCAGCGCACAGCTGAGCACCCCGATCCGCGATCTGTCGGGAGGCCAACGTCGTCGGCTGCAGCTGATGCTGATCCTGCTCGACGAGCCGAACGTCTTGATCCTCGACGAGCCGACGAACGACCTCGACACCGACATGCTCGCCGCGATGGAGGACCTGCTGGACTCATGGCCGGGCACCTTGCTCGTCGTCAGCCACGACCGGTACCTGCTCGAACGGGTCACCGACCAGCAGTACGCCGTCATCGGCGGTCGTCTGGGTCACCTGCCCGGCGGTGTCGACGAGTACCTGCGCCTGCCCCCGCCCGCCGACCCCGCCAGCGGGACAAGCGCACCCGAACCGAAGCGGGATCGATCCGGTGCCGAGCAGCACGCGCTCCGCAAGGAGGTCGCCTCGATCGAGCGCCGCATCGCGACCGCATCCGACACGGTCCATCGCATCGAGACCGAGCTCGCCGACCACGACCCGACCGACTACATCGGACTGGGCCGGATCACCGAACGCCTGGAGGAGGCTGCGGCGTCACTGTCTGAGCTCGAGGACCGGTGGCTGGAGCTGACCGACGACCTCGACTGAGAAGAATTTCCGAAAGAGTTGTTCGAATCCCTTGGTTTCGAACACTTGTTCGACTACCCTTGGGGGTATGAGTATCGGGGGAGTGAGTCAGCAGCTGCGCGACACCGCGGACCTGCTTGACGCCTACGCCCCGGCGACCGATGCCCTGACCGTCCTTCAGGCGGCGAAGAACGCGATCGAGACCGCACAAGCGCACCTGGTTGCTGAGATGACAGACACGCTCGAGCACCAGACCGCCGGCTACGCCAGCCCCAAGGCTTTCCTCACCGCCGAGCTCGGTCTGGACGGCCCTGACGTGGCCGCACTGATCAGCGCCGGCCCGACGCTGCGAGACCTGCCAGAGGTCGCCGAGGCTGCCGAGACGGGCGGCTTGTCGCTGCGGCACCTCAAGCACTTCACCTATGCGGTCAAGCACGTGGGTCTGGAACCGACCCGCGAGGTGCTGCCCGAGATGATCGACCTCGCGCTACGCGCCGAACCAGCCACCCTGCGCATGGTGACCCGCAAGCTGCGCGAGGCGGTCTACCCCGACTCGCTGGATCAGGCCTGGATCGACGGCATGGCCCGCGAAGACATCTGTCTCAACGCGGTCCCCGACGGATTCCACGTGACCGGGTTCCTCAGCTCCACCACGGGCGCGAAGCTCAAGACACTGCTGCAGTCCCTGTCCGCACCGGCCGGCGCCAACGACCCCCGCTCCCCGGCCCAGCGTCGCGTCGACGGGCTCGACACGCTGGTCACCAAGACCCTCGAAGCCGGGCTACCCGGCGACCAAGGCGTCCGCCCTCACGTGAAAGTCACCGTCGACGCCGAGCTGCTCGCCACGGCACCGGCACCGCCGAGCTCCTCGGCTTCGGCCCCATCGGCGTGCGCCAAGCTCAAGAGGTCCTCTGCGACGCCACCATCACCCCCGTCGTGGTCGAACGCTCCGGCAAGACGCTGAAGGTCCAGCGCCTCGGCAGGTCGATGCGCAGGGCCTCCAGCGTCCAGCGGTCGATGATCGAAGTCCAGCAGCAGCATGAATGTGCAGCACCCGGCTGTCGCGCGCCGGTCGTACACGTCCATCACGTGACTGGTGGTCCAAAGGCGGCCGGACCGACCTGGACAACCTGATCGGTCTGTGTCCCCGCTGCCACCGATCCGTCCACGCCGGCACGCTGATCATCGACCCGACCACCCACGAGTTCCAGAACAACCGCGGGCTCAGGCTCGCGGGGTCGGACCCACGCGACCGCCCCCGCCGAAGATTCACCCCCGAGCGAGTCAGACGGTCGCAGATCCGCGATCGACGACACCGGTCTGCGGTCTCACGGAGCTGAGCCGTCACAGTCCCTCTTCGATCAGCTTCTGCACTCGTGGCCGGACGTCGTCGGGCCGGTAGCTCCTGATCGGGATGAAGAGCGCCACCGCGATTCCCACCGCTGCGACGCATGCAGCGATCGCGAAGCCGGCGTGGAACGCCGATTCCGTGGGGACCTCGTGCCCTCCGGAGACCCGGGTCATGCTCGTGAGCAGGACGCCGAGCACCGCGCTCGCGCTCGACGTGCCGACCGAGCGCATCAGCGTGTTCAACCCGTTGGCAGCCGCGGTCTCGTGGACGGGGACCACGGCCATGATGAGTGCCGGCATCGCCGCGTACGCCAGCCCGACGCCTGCCCCGTTGACGGCCGAGACGATCACCAGCTGCCAGACCTCGGACATGAAGAACGACGCACCCGTGTAGCCCATCGCGATGATCGTCAGGCCGCTGACCAACGTCACCTTCGGGCCCAGCGTCGTCGACAACCGGCCGGCCACCGGCGAGAGCAGCATCATCACGAAGCCGCCCGGGGCCAGGCACAGCCCCGCCACGAAGATCGATTGTCCTAGTCCGTATCCGGTCGATGCCGGCGCCTGCAGCAGCTGCGGAAGGATCAGGTGGTTCGCGAACATCGAGAATCCGGCCAGCACCGATGCAAGGTTCGTCAGCAGCACCGGACGGGACGCCGAGACCGCGATGTCGACCATCGGATGATCGGTGCGGGCCTCGAACGCGACCCAGCCGGTCAGCACCACGACGCTGGCCACCAACATGCCGATCACGAGCGGACTGTCCCAGCCCCAGGTGCCACCCTTGGTGATCGGCACCAGGAACAACGACAGCCCCAGCGACAACCCGAGCGCGCCGACGGCGTCGAAGCGGCCGGGATCCTTGACCGGAGACTCGGGGACGAACGCGACGATGCCGACCAAGGCGATGGCGCTGACCGCTGCGGCCGCGCCGAACATGATGTGCCAGTCGAACGTCTGCGCCACGTATGCCGACACCGGCAGCGCGATGGAGGCGCCCGCTCCGAGCGTGGCGCTGATCAGCGCGATCGCGGTCGGCACCCGTTCGGGACGCAGCTCGTCGCGCAGGATGCTGATGCCCAAGGGGACGACGCTGGTGGCGGCACCCTGCAGGACTCGTCCGACGATGAACAGGGGCAACCAACTGGTCAAAGCGCAGATGATGCTGCCGACACCCAGCGTCACGACGCAGATGATCAGCATCCGGCGCTTGCCGTACATGTCACCGAGCCGACCACTGATCGGCGTGGTGATCGCGGCCGACAACAAGGTCGCCGTGATGACCCACGAGGCGTTGCTCGCCGACGTGTCCAACAGCTCGGGCAGCTCGCTGATCAACGGGATCACGATGGTCTGCATCAAGGCAGCCAGGATGCCGGTGAACGCCAAGATGGCGACGATGATGCGGCCGCGTCGAGCACTCGCCCACGGCCGCTGCGACCAGGAGATTCTGCCGCTCTTCATCTGTTCGTGCACCCGCCCTCCGTTGAGCACCCTATCCGGGGTGACCCACGCGCGCCGACGTCATAGGCTGGATCCCTTGACACAGGAGGGAACGCGTGTGACCACCCGCACCGCCGACGAGTCGCTGAGAAGCCTGCTCTCGGGCCTGCCCGGGGTCGACCAGGTGGGCCTGGAGGCGCGCGCTGCGAGCCTGGGCACCCGGTCGATCAAGACCGACTCGAAGAAGTGGGCCATCGACCTGGCCATCTCGATGGTCGACCTGACGACGCTCGAGGGCGCGGACACCCCCGGCAAGGTGCGTTCGCTGGCCAGCAAGGCTCGCGTGCCCGATCCGAGTGATCCCACGTGTCCGTCGACTGCAGCCGTGTGCGTCTACCCTGATCTGGTCGCCGTGGCGAAGGAAGCGCTCGGCACCCCTGCGCCGTCCGGACGCCCCATCAACGTCGCCGCCGTCGCGACGGCGTTCCCGTCGGGCCGAGCGGCGCTCGACATCAAGCTCGCCGACACCCGTGACGCCGTCGAGGCCGGGGCCGACGAGATCGACATGGTCATCGACCGTGGGGCGTTCCTGGCCGGCGACTACACCCGCGTGCACGAGGAGATCGTGACGGTCAAGGAGGCCTGCACCCGCGCCGACGGGACGCGCGCTCACCTGAAGGTCATCTTCGAGACCGGCGAGCTGCAGACGTACGACAACGTGCGCAAGGCGTCGTGGCTGGCGATGGACGCGGGCGCCGACTTCATCAAGACCAGCACCGGCAAGGTCCAACCCGCAGCGACACTGCCGGTCACGTTGTTGATGCTCGAAGCCGTGCGCGACTACCGCTTGGCCACCGGCACCCAGGTCGGGGTCAAACCGGCCGGCGGCATCCGCACCAGCAAGGACGCCATCAAGTACCTGGTGGTCGTCAACGAGATCGCCGGCGAGGACTGGCTCACCCCGGACTGGTTCCGCTTCGGCGCCTCCAGCCTGCTCAACGACCTGCTGCTGCAGCGCCAGAAGATGACGACCGGCGCCTACTCCGGTCCCGACTACGTGACGCTGGACTGAGGGGAATCATGACCAAGTTCGAGTACTCACCCGCGCCGGAGTCGCGCGCCATCGTCGACCTGAAGAGCTCGTACGGACTGTTCGTCGACGGAGAGTTCGTCGACGGGACGGGCGGGGTGTTCAAGACGATCAGCCCCGCGACCGAGGAGGTCCTGGCCGAGGTCAGCGAGGCGTCCGCCGCCGACGTCGACCGTGCAGTCAAGGCCGCGCGCAAGGCGTTCGCCGCGTGGTCCGCCCTACCGGGGCGTGAGCGCGCCAAGTACCTGTACCGGATCGCCCGCCTCGTCGCCGAGCGCAGCCGCGAGTTCTCCGTGCTCGAGACGCTCGACAACGGCAAGCCGATCAAGGAGACCCGCGACGTCGACATCCCGCTGGTCTCGCAGTGGTTCTTCTACTACGCCGGGTGGGCCGACAAGCTGGCGTACGCGGGCCTGGGGCCGAACCCGAAACCGCTCGGTGTCGCCGGGCAGGTGATCCCGTGGAACTTCCCGCTGATGATGCTGGCGTGGAAGATCGCGCCGGCCCTGGCAGCGGGCAACACCGTCGTGCTCAAGCCGGCCGAGACGACGCCGCTGACCGCGTTGCTGTTCGCCGAGGTCTGTCAGCAGGCCGACCTGCCGCCGGGCGTCGTCAACATCGTGACCGGCGCCGGTGAGACAGGCCAGGCTCTCGTCCAGCACCCCGGTATCGACAAGGTCGCGTTCACCGGCTCGACGGCCGTGGGCAAGGCGATCGCGCGCGCGATCGCCGGAACGAGCAAGAAGGCGACCCTCGAGCTGGGCGGCAAGGCCGCGAACGTGGTGTTCGACGACGCACCGATCGATCAAGCGGTCGAAGGCATCGTCAACGGCATCTTCTTCAACCAGGGCCACGTGTGCTGCGCGGGTTCGCGGCTGCTGGTGCAGGAAAGCGTCTACGACGAGGTGCTCGACAAGCTCAAGCGCCGGATGGCCACGCTGCGGCTGGGCGACCCGCTGGACAAGAACACCGACATCGGCGCGATCAACTCCGCCGAGCAGCTGGCGCGCATCAAGGCGTTGGCCGAGATCGGGGACGCCGAAGGAGCCGACCGGTGGTCGGCGCCGTGCGAGCTGCCGACGAACGGCTTCTGGTTCGCGCCCACCATCTTCACCGGCGTGTCCCAGGCGCACCGCATCGCCCGCGAGGAGATCTTCGGCCCCGTCCTGTCAGTGTTGACCTTCCGCACGCCCAGCGAGGCCGTCGAGAAGGCCAACAACACCCCTTATGGCTTGTCGGCCGGGGTGTGGACCGAGAAGGGCTCGCGCATCCTCGCGATGGCTGACCGGTTGCGTGCCGGAGTCGTGTGGGCCAACACGTTCAACCAGTTCGATCCGGCTTCGCCGTTCGGCGGCTACCAGGAGTCCGGTTACGGGCGCGAGGGTGGCCGTCACGGACTGGCCGCCTACCTGGAAGGGAGTCCGGCATGAGCGAGCGCCAGCGAGTGAACATCCAGACACCTCATGCCGCTGCTCCTACCCTTCTGCTTCAAGGAGCTGCGGCATGAGCGAGCGGATCGAGGTCAAGAAGACGCACAAGCTGTTCATCGGGGGCGCCTTCCCCCGCTCGGAGTCGGGCCGTACCTTCGAGGCCACCGACGCCAAGGGCCGGTTCCTGGCCAACATGGCCAAGGGATCTCGCAAGGACGCCCGCGACGCCGTACGGGCGGCGCGTGCGGCACAACCCGGTTGGGCCGCGCGTACGCCGTACAACCGGGGGCAGATCGTCTACCGCGTCGCCGAGGTCATGGAGGACCGCCGCGAACAGCTGGTCGAGCAGCTGCGTGCCGTCGGGTCGACTCCGAAGCAGGCATCCACGACGGTGGACCTGACGATCGATCGCATCGTCTGGTACGCCGGGTGGGCCGACAAGTACGTGCAGGTGCTGGGCAACGCCAATCCGGTGTCGTCACCGTTCTTCAACCTCTCGAGCCCTGAACCGACGGGTGTCGTGGCGGTGCTGGCACCCGACGACCCGCTGCTCGGACTGGTCGAGACCACCGTCGCAGCTGTGGTCACCGGCAACACCGTCGTGGTTGTCGCCGACCTCACCGCGCCGATTCCGGCGGTGACGTTCGCCGAGATCCTCGCGACCTCCGACGTGCCCGGTGGAGTCGTCAACATCCTGACCGGTGATGCGGCCGAGATCGGCCCGTGGCTGGCCTCCCACCTCGACGTCGACGGGATCGACCTGGCCGGCGCCGGCGACAACGCGACCGCTCTGGAAGTCGCCGCCGCAGAGAACCTCAAGCGCGTCCGCCGGCCGGCCGATCAGAAATGGGCGGCCGAGCCCGATCTGTCGCGGCTGGCGCAGTGGACCGAGACCAAGACGGTCTGGCACCCCATTGGCGTGTGAGGCAACCACCGGTCGCCGACGCGAGGCACGAGCGCGAGAAGGCGCCGGGCAGACAGCCGGTTCGCCCGACCCCATGACCTCACCAGCACCGACCAGCCGGCTGCCGACATGGGTGTGGTGATCCTGGCCGGTCCGTCCGGTTCGGGAAAATCTCACCTGGTCCGCAAGCTGGGGTGGCCCGTGCTGCGGCTCGACGACTTCTACCGCGACGTCGGCGATCCTGGGCTGCCCATGTCGTCCCTGGGCATTCCCGACTGGGACGACCCGCGGTCGTGGAACGGCGCTGCTGCGGTCGCCGCGATCGTCGAGCTGTGTCGGCACGGATCGGCGCGGGTGCCCACCTACGACATCGCCCGGTCGCGCGCCGTCGGATCCCACGTCGTGACGACCGACGGGCGACCGTTGATCGCCGAGGGACTGTTCGCGCCACAGATCGTGGCTGCTTGCCGTAACGCGGGGGTGCTGGACCACGCGATCTGCCTGCGCCGCAACCGCTACATCACCTTCGTGCTGAGGCTCGCACGCGACCTGCGCGAGGGCCGCAAGTCACCGCTGACGCTCGTGCGTCGTGGCTGGCGGTTGTTGAGGGACGAGCCCGAGATCATCGCCGATGCGGTCGCCCAGGGCTGCGTGCCGATGCACCCCCGAGAGGCCTACGCGTTGCTGAGCTCGGCGTAGGCCGGTTTGATCACGTCGTTGATCAGCACCAGACGCTGGTCGAACGGCAAGAAGGCGCTCTTCATGGCGTTGACCGTGAACCAGCGCAGGTCGTCGATGTCGTAGTCGAACGCCTCGACGAGCAGCGCCATCTCGCGGCTCATCGACGTACCGCTCATCAAGCGGTTGTCGCAGTTGATCGTGACGCGAAAACCCAGGTCCTTCAACGGACCGATGGGGTGGTCGGCGACCGACGTCATGTTCGGCACGGCAGCGGTCTGCAGGTTCGACGACGGGCACATCTCCAGCGGGATCCGCCGGTCCCGGATGTAGGCCGCGAGGCGGCCCAGCTTCGGCCCTCCGGGCGCGTGGAAGTCGATGTCGTCGACGATCCGGACGCCGTGGCCGAGACGGTCCGCACCGCAGCGCTGCACCGCCTGCCAGATCGACGGCAGGCCGAACGCTTCTCCCGCGTGGATCGTGAAGTGCGCGTTCTCGCGGCGCAGGTACTCGAAGGCTTCCAGGTGCAGGATCGGCGGATAGCCGTCCTCGGCGCCGGCGATGTCGAAGCCGGCAACGCCCTGGTCGCGGTACTCCACGACCAGCTTGGCGATCTCGACGCCATGAGTCGCGTGGCGCATGGCCGTCAGGAGCTGTCCGACGACAATCGGGCGTCCGGCGCGCTCGGATTCGGCTCGGCCTTCGTCGATGCCGGCCTGGACTGCCTCGACGGCGTCACGCAGCGACAGTCCCGCCGACCGGTGTTGTTCGGGAGCCCACCGCAGCTCGGCGTACACGACGCCGTCGGCGGCCAGGTCGAGCACGGACTCGCGTGCGACCCGCGCGAGGTCCTCGGGTCGCTGCATCACCGCGACGGTGTGCGTGAAGGTCTCCAGGTAGCGCTCCAACGAACCGGAGTTCGACGCGGCGGCGAACCAGTCCCCCAGCTGATCGGCAGGTGCCGGCAGCTGGTGGCCGATCTCGGCGGCGATCTCCGCGACGGTGTCGGGGCGGACTCCGCCGTCCAGGTGTTCGTGCAGCGCAACCTTGGGGGCGCGTCGGATCAGGTCAGGGTCGAGGTTCACGCCCTCATCGTGACACGGGGAGCCCGGTCACGAGGACATCAGGATCGTCAAGGTCTCGGCGATGCAGGCGGGCTTGTCCTCGCCCTTGATCTCGATCGTGTGCTGGAGCGTGACCTGTTGACCGTGGTCGGTGTCTTTGACCTCCAGGACCTGCACCCGGTTGCGGATCTTGCTGTTGACCCGAACCGGGTTGATGAAACGCACCTTGTTCATGCCGTAGTTGACGCGCGCCACGTCGCCGGCGAACGCGTACACCTGAGCACCGAGGAACGGGATCATCGACAACGTCAGGTAACCGTGAGCCACGGTCGCTCCGAACGGCCCTTCCGCGGCGCGCTCGGGGTCGATGTGGATCCACTGGCGGTCGCCCGTCGCGTCGGCGAACATGTCGATCCGCTCCTGGCTGATCGTGACCCATTCGCTGACGCCGAGCTCTTCGCCGGCTGCCGCTGCGATCTCCTGGCTGTCGTTGAGGACACGCATGTCCCACATTTCCTTTCCATCGGCCCGCGCCGGGGCCACGCCTTCTCAGTGCTTGATGGTGTCGATCACGACCGAGTGTCGAACCGGCGCCTCTGCACCGATCTGGTACCCACCTTCGAGGGCCTCGATCGCGCGCTCGAACCGCTCCGGGGTGTCCGTGTGCAGCGTGAGCAAGGGCTGACCTGCAGTGATGCGATCACCTGGCTTGGCATGCATCACGACACCAGCAGTTGCCTGAACGGTCTCGCCCGGGCGCGAACGTCCCGCGCCCAACCTCCACGCTGCCACACCGACCGAAAATGCATCGAGGCGGGTCAGTGTGCCGTCGGTCGACGCGACGACGTCATGCGTGTGCTTCGCGACCGGGAGCGGTGCGTCGGGGTCGCCGCCCTGGGCTCGGATCATCGCCTTCCAGACGTCCATGGCACGTCCCGAAGCCAGGACGTCGGCGGGATCGATGGCGTCCTTACCCGCCGCGGCGAGCATCTCGCGCGCCAGCACCACGGTCAGCTCCACGACGTCGGCCGGGCCGCCACCGGCGAGGACCTCGACCGACTCGGCGACCTCGCAGGCGTTCCCGGCGGTCCGACCGAGCGGCGTGGCCATGTCGGTCAGGAGCGCGACGGTCGTGACGCCGGCGTCGGTGCCCAGCGCCACCATCGTCTCGGCGAGCTCTCGGGCGTCGGCCTCGTGCTTCATGAACGCGCCCGACCCGACCTTGACGTCGAGCACCAGGGCACCGGTTCCCTCGGCGATCTTCTTGCTCATGATCGAGCTGGCGATCAGCGGGATCGCCTCGACCGTGCCCGTGACGTCGCGCAACGCATACAGCTTCTTGTCCGCGGGAGCCAGACCCGAACCGGCCGCGCAGATCACGGCACCGACGTCCTCCAGCTGGGCGAACATCTCCTCGTTGGACAGATCGGCCCGCCAGCCGGGGATCG
>DATMSF010000336.1:0-2455 GCA_035565535.1 Aeromicrobium sp. | reverse complement strand
CGTGATGATCGGCTCGTGGTTCGCCGGCACCAACGAGAGCCCCGGTGACCTGAAGATCGGTTCGGACGGGCGACCCTACAAGGAGTCGTTCGGCATGGCGTCGTCACGTGCGGTGTCCCACCGCACGCGCGATGCAGCCGGATTCGATCGCGCACGCATGGGCCTGTTCGAGGAGGGCATCAGCTCATCGCGCATGTTCTTGGACCCCGATCGGCCAGGGGTCGAGGACCTGCTGGACCAGATCGTTGCGGGGGTGCGGTCGAGCTTCACGTACGCCGGGGCGCGCACCGTCCCCGAGTTCGCCGACCGCGCGGTGGTCGGAGTGCAGAGCTCGGCCGGCTACGACGAAGGTCGCCCGTTGCACGTCAGCTGGAGCTGATCATCTGATCGTCCTACCGATACCGTTCGGCGGCCAGTCCGGCGAGCACGATCTTCAGCCCCCGATCGAAGGACGCCTCGAGGTCCTCGTCGGCGGCCACCGCTCCGACTGCGTTGGCCATGCGATGCATCTGCGTTGCCTGGGTGTGTCCGAACACGAACAGCAACAGCGTGCGTGATCCGTCGCGGTCGACCAGCAGCTCGGCGAGATCGGTCTCGAGCCGTGACACTCCTAACCGGAACGCCGAGGCAGTGGCGACCACGTCTGCTCCATCGCGGATGCCCAGCATGGCTGCCCGTAGCTGCCGACACACCGACAGCGCGCGTTCGCGCACGTCACCATCCCCGGGTACGACGACGTCGGCGACGATTCGGTCGGCCATCAGGGCCAACAGTGTCTGCTTGTCCGGCACATGATGGTAGAGCGCACTGGGTTGCACACCGAGGTGGCCGGCCACTCGCCGCATGGAGCAGAACTCCAAGCCGAACGCGTCCAGCACCTCGAGTGCGCCTGCGACCACATCACCTAGTCGGTTGACCACTCCCCCACCCTATCGACTAACCTGAACACTGTTCACCTGAACACTGTTCAGGCCCGCTTGGTCAGGCCCGCTCGGTCAAGCCCGCTCGGCCGCCCACCTCGAGGAGTACTGTGACCACGACGACAAGAAGCCGCACATCGGCCACGACAGACCTGGCTCTGGTCGCTACCTTCGCTGCCTTCATTGCGGTCTGCGCCATACTGCCCGCAATCAAGGGAGTGGCCAACGTTCCCTATACCCTGCAGATGTTCGGCATCTTCTTGGCCGCCGCGGTGCTCGGGGCCAAGCGTGGCGCCTTGGCAGTCCTGCTCTATCTGGCGGTCGCGACCGCGGGGGTGCCCATCTTCGCTCAGGGCGCGGCCGGTCCTGGCACCTGGACCGGCATCACCGGTGGCTATCTGGTGGCCTTTCCGATAGCAGCGCTGTGCGTCGGCGTGGTCGCGCAGGTCGTCGTCCGTCGCAGCCCGACCGCCTTCGTCGGCGTCGTCAGCCTCGCTGCCGCGGTCGTCACGGTCGCCGTCGTCGGCGTCCTGGGCACGTTCGGCATGATGCGCTTCGCTCAGACCTCATGGGTCGAGGCATGGGGTTGGGCGACACCGTTCTTCGTCGCCGACATCACCAAGGGAGTCTTCGCGGCGATCGTTGCTGCAGCCGTGCACCGCGCCTTCCCGCAGCTGCTGCATCGTTAACCTTCACTCGTGATCGAGTTCTGCCGAGCGTCGGTCGTCGTCGACACGCCCGACGGCGACTTGACCCTGCTCGAACCGCTCACGATCAGTCTCGGCGAGCGACGGATCGGCATCATCGGCGCGAACGGATCGGGCAAGTCGACCTTGGCGCGCATGGTCAACGGTCTGATCGAACCGACCTCGGGACGGGTGCTGGTCGACGGACGTGACGTGGTCGACGAAGGTCGCGAAGTGCGCCGCCGGGTGGGTTTCGTCTTCACGAACCCAGACTCACAGCTGGTGATGCCGACCGTGATCGAGGACGTCATGCTGTCGTTGCGTCGGGTCGAAAAGAACAAGTCGGCGCGCCGCCGACGCGCTCTGGAGGTGCTGGAGACGATCGGCCTGGCGCAAAAGGCCGACGTCGCGGTGCATGCCTTGTCAGGAGGGCAGAAGCAGCTGCTGGCTCTTGCGGGAGTCCTCGCAGTCGAACCCGACGTCGTCGTGGCGGACGAACCGACGACGCTTCTGGACCTGCAGAACACGGTCGCTGTGGCCGACAAACTGTTCTCCATGAGACAGCAGCTGCTACTGGTCAGCCACGACTTGTCGTTGATGGACCGCTGTGACCGCGTCCTCGTCGTCGACTCGGCGCGTGTCGTGTTCGACGGCACGGCGGTAGGGGCCGTCGAACACTATCGCGAGCTGAGTGTCCGCAGATGAGCGGTCTCATCGGAATCTACCGCCCCGGATCGAGTCTCCTGCATCGCATCCCGGCGGGACCGAAAATGGGCTTGGTCGCAATCTGGTCGATCGTCGTGGTCGGGACCAAGGGATGGTTCGCTGCGTTGGTGTGCCTGGCCGGCG
>DATMSF010000335.1:0-4136 GCA_035565535.1 Aeromicrobium sp. | reverse complement strand
CGACACCTCGCTGGGTGATCTGATCGCCCGCGAGACCGCACCCGGTCCCGACAGCCAGGTGATCAACCACGAGGCACGCAACCTGATCGCCGAGCTCGTCGACCACCTCGGCGACCGTGAGGCCGACATCGTGCGCGCTCGCTACGGCCTGCTCGACGGACGCCAGCAGAAGCTGGCCGACATCGGCAAGCGCCACGGGATCTCGGCCGAGCGGGTCCGCCAGCTCGAGCGGGAGGCGTTGGCGACCTTGCGCAGGATCGCCGACCCGGACCTGGCCGCCTAGGAGCTCTTCCGACGGCCTGCCGAGAGCTCGTCCCAGATTTCCCCAACGATGGTGGCGAGCTCGGACAGAGAGCCGGTGTTGTCGACGATGATGTCGGCGACACCGGCTCGCTGCTCCCGGGTGGCCTGCGCCGCGATGCGCGCCTGGGCCTCGTCCTGCGTCATCGCCCGAGTCTCGATCAGGCGAGCGACCTGCACCTCGACCGGGACGTCGACGACGATCACGACGTCCATGAGCTCCGTGGCGCCCATCTCCACCAGCAGCGGGTTGTCGTGCACGACCACCGCGTCAGGGGCCGAGGCCGACTCCAGCTCGACTGCGCGGCGCTTGATGGCGCCGTGGGTGATGCCTTCCAGGTCACGCAACGCAGCCTCGTCGGCGAACACGATGGCGCCCAGCGCCGGTCGGTTCAAGCTGCCGTCAGGGGTCAGCACCTCGGTGCCGAATCGCTCGACGATCGCGGCCAGTGCCGGCGTGCCGGGTTCGACGACCTCGCGTGCCAGCAGGTCGTAGTCGATCACCACGGCCCCGTGGGAGGCCAACAACGCGCTGACGGTGCTCTTGCCCGAGCCGATCCCACCGGTCAGACCGACCCGCAGACGCGACTCCCCCGTCATCCGAGAGTGGCCGAGCTGCCGTACGTCGTGACGTGGACGTGGTCCATGTGGTTGGCCGTCGCGCTGCCGCGGCTGGCCATGTGCCGCCAGCTGCCCGATGTCGCGGGGCGCCAGATCCGCTGCCGCCAGATCAGGTACTCCACGCCCAGCTCGGCGCGATGCTCCTGCAGGAACGCAGCGATCTGGGTGCCCAGGTCGCTGGAGACCATGATATCGAGCGAGTGGCCCGTGGCGTGCTCGCCGCGACCGGCTATCCCGCCGTAGCGAGTGATCTGCGGGAACTTCGCGCACACCGCACGGTAGACCTTGATGGTGTCGGGCTGCATGCCGCGCTCGATGCCCGAGCCGAGGCGGCACGGGGCGGTGCCCAGCGGCTCCTCCGCGGCCAGCCCGTTGGTCGCGACCCATCGCGGGACGCCGTTGTGCATGATCTGCGTCCAGTCACCGGACTTCTCACCGGTGATGTCGACCGCGTCGCCGGCCGGGATCACCGCGAGGTCGGGCGAGTCGGCCGAGCTGTCGGCGTGCACCGCCAGCTTCTCGGTCGCGTACATGACGCCGGAGACCTTCGCCTCGATCTCGGACTGGTTCAGCAGCGGCGGCCGTTCGGCACTGCGGCTGACCGGCGAGGGGTCGCCGGAGGGCGTCAGGACGCTCGACACCGACGCCTGCGGCGTCGCGTCGGTGCCGGACTGCGCCACGACGGCGACGGCCGAGGCCACGATCGCGATCAGGCCCACTCCGGGCACGACGGTCTGCGCCAGCGCCCGGCGGCTGCGTCGTCGGGGTGCAACGCGCCGTCCGTTGGCTCCTGCCACGGGGTAACCACCTTCGGTCGACTACGGCTGCCGCGGCACAGGTGCGTACCGGGCGGGGGAAGACCGTTCAGTGAAGCATACTGGGAGCAAGGTTCACACGTTCGACGACGCCCTCCACGCGTGGCGGTGTGACCAAAGTCTCGACCATGGGAGGTTCTGGGTGCACTCGGCCGCCGACAGCCTCCGGGCTCAACGTCGAGTGGCCGGAGCCCTGGCTGACCTGCACGTACTCCCCGGCGAGCGCATTGTGCTGTCCACGAGCGGGTCAGCGGACTACGTCGACGTCGTGCTGGGCGCCACTCGCAGCGGTGTCGTCCCGGTGCCGCTCGATCCGCGCTTGACCGCCTACGAACGTGACGCGATCGTCGCCGAGGTCGAACCGCGTCTGGTCATCGAGTCGGCCGACGACCTGGCCCGACTGGCCCACGGACCCGAGGCCGAGATCGCTCCGTGGCCCCGCTGCCGTCCGATGCACTTCACCTCCGGTACGACGGGTCGACCCAAGGGCGTCTGGTCGGGCCTGCTGGACGAGAGCGACGCCGAAGCACTGCAGCGCGAAGAACGCGATCTGTGGGGCTTTCGTCCCGACGACGTGAACCTGGTCGTCTCCCCCATCTACCACTCGGCGCCCCTGCGGTTCGCGATGGGCACCTTGCTGGCCGGTGGCGCGATCGAGGTGCTGCCGCGGTTCTCTCCAGAGCTCGTGACAGCGGCGATCCGCACCTCGCGCCCCACCACGGCGTTCGTCGTGCCTGCTCACCTGCAGCGATTGTTCGCCCACCTCGACGCCACCGGCGAGCTCGTCGACGTCAGCAGCTTTCGACTGCTCGCACACGCGGGGGCTCCGTGTCCCGATCCGGTCCGCCGCCGGGCCCACGACCTGTTCGGCTCGGACGTGGTGTGGGAGTTCTACGGCTCGACCGAGGGTCAGTTCACGTCGTGCTCGGCCGAGGACTGGCGGCGACGCCCCGGCACGGTGGGCCGTTCCCGGCCGGGACGCACCATCACGGTCGACGACCGCGGCGAGCTGTGGTGCGCCGTCCCGCCGTGGGCCCGGTTCGAGTACTGGCGCGATCCGGAGCGGACCGCCACTGCCTGGCGTGACACCGTCGACGGGCCGGCCTTCACGGTGCGCGATCTGGGACGCGTCGATGCCGACGGCTTCGTGTTCCTGGACGCGCGCCGGGACGATCTGGTCATCAGCGGCGGGGTCAACGTCTACCCGGCCGAGGTCGAGGCCGCGCTCGAAGGTCTGGACGGACTGGTCGAGATCGCGGTCTTCGGTCGGCCCGACGACCGGTGGGGGCAGCGGGTGTGCGCCGCCTACGTCGGTGACGTGGACGAGGACGCGCTGCGCGCTCGAGCGGTCGAACGACTCGCGCCGCCCAAACGCCCCAAGGAGTACCGGCGCGTCGACGTCCTGCCCCGCACCCCTACGGGCAAGGTCCGCCGCCGCGACCTGTGACCCTGGTCGTCACGCGCTCTCGGCCGAGCAGAACGTCTTGCGGTACTGCTGCGGGGTGATGCCGCGGTGGAGGTTGAAGTGGTGCCGCAGCGTCGCGGCGTTGCCGAACCCGACACGCTGCGAGATCTGCTCGATGCTCAACGTCGAGTTCTCCAGCATCTCCTCGGCCAGGGCCACCCGCTGGCTGGTGAGCCACTGCAGCGGGGTCGTGCCGGTCTCGTCGCGGAACCGGCGGGCGAAGGTGCGCTCCGACATGTGCGCTTCTCGCGCCAACCGCGACACCGGAAGAGCCTCGTCCAGGTGAGCCGTGGCCCACTCCAGCAGCGGAGCGAGCGTGTCGGCCTCGGTCTGACCCATCGGGGTGCGCACGAACTGGGCCTGGCCGCCGTCACGATGCGGCGGGACGACGATGCGCCGAGCCGTCGTCGCCGCCACCTTGGCCCCGAACGTCTGCCTCATCAGGTGCAGGGACGCGTCGATGCCCGCAGCCGCTCCTGCGCCCGTGAGCATGTTCCCGTCCTGCACGTACAGCACGTCGGGCCGCACGTCCGCTCGCGGGAACATGCGCTGCAGTCGATCGCCGAAACGCCAATGAGTCGTGCACGAACGGCCGTCGAGCAGGCCCGCCTGGCCGAGCGCGAACGTGCCCGAGCAGTGGGCGTAGACGATCGCCCCACGCTCGTGGGCGCGCACGACGGCCTCGAGCACCGCGTCGTCGTTGTCCAGGAAGTCGTACTTGGGTGACACGCACACCAGATCGGCGTTAGTCGTCGCCTCCAGGCCGTACTCCACGTGCAGGTCGAAGCCTGCCCGGCCGCGGACCCGGCCCGGCCGCGGTGTGCAGACGCGGAAGTCGAACACCGGATTGTCGTCCTCGGGGTGGTACGGCTCGGCCCACACCTCGCACAACGATCCCAGGCCGAATGGTTCGGCACCGTCCTGCACGATCACTG
>DATMSF010000334.1:0-2382 GCA_035565535.1 Aeromicrobium sp. | reverse complement strand
CTCATCACGCTGAACGTTCGCGACAAGTTCGGCTGGTCGGGACGTACGACGGTCATCGCGCTGCTGGCCGCGATCCCGCCGTTCTGCACCTACGTGTTCGAGGTCGTGGCGGACCGCCGCGGCCTGCTGGTGGCAACCCAGCGGTAGGACGCCGCGACCCTCCCCCCGGCGGATGCTCCCGCTTGTGTGAGAACCCCTGTCGCGGGTACCAAGGAGACACGACAGGACCCGACACGGAGGTGCGCCATGGATCCCGAGCTGGAGATCGACGCCAACGAGGCGGACGTGGCCGAGCAGAACGAGGAATGGACCGCCGATCCGGACGATCAACCGGTCGTGCCCGACGAAGAGCGGATCGAGTCGTTCGAAAGCGATGACGAGTAACTCTGGTCACCCCGTGTGACTGCTGGGACACTTGAGCAATGCGAGCGATCTGGAAGGGCGCGATCAGCTTCGGACTGGTCAACGTGCCGGTGAAGGTCTACAGCGCGACGAAGAGCCACGACGTGTCGCTGCACCAGGTGCACGACAAGGACTCCGGGCGCATCCGGTACCAGCGCAAGTGCGAGGTCTGCGGCGAGGTCGTCCCGTTCGAGAACATCGCCAAGGCCTACGACGACGGTGACCGCACGGTGGTCCTCGACGCCGAGGACTTCGAGGCGCTGCCGGCCGAGCGCACCCGGGAGATCGAGGTGCTCGAGTTCGTCCCACCCGAGCAGGTCGACGTGCTGCGCATGGATCGCAGCTACTTCCTGGAGCCCGAACCGGCCTCGCTCAAGCCGTACGCGTTGCTTCGCCGCGCCCTGGAGGAGACCGATCGCACCGCGATCGCCAAGTTCGCGATGCGCCAGCACACGCACCTGGCTGCCATCCGGGTGCGCGACGACGTGCTGGTGCTGCAGACGCTGTTGTGGGAGGACGAGATCCGGGTGCCGTCGTTCGACGTGCTCGACCGGGAGGTGAAGGTCACCAAGAAGGAGGCCGACATGGCCTCCCAGCTGGTCGAGTCGTTGTCCGGCGACTTCGAGTCCTCGGGCATGACCGATGAGTACCAGGAGCAGCTGCGCACCCTCATCGAGGCCAAGCTCGAACAGGGCGACGCCCTCGACACCGACGCGACGTTCGGCCGGGAGTCCGCCGAGGACGAGGCCGAGGTCATCGACTTGATGGAGGCGCTGCGGCGCAGCATCGACAAGCGCAAGGGCGACCGGTCCGATGACGAGGAACCCGCGAAGAAGCCGGCAGCCAAGAAGTCCGCGAAGAAGGCAGAGCCCAAGAAGAAGACCGGATAGCTCGTGGCGGCCCAGACGGTTCTGGTCGACGGCCACCGCCTGCGGCTGACCAACCCGGACAAGGTGATGTACCCGTCGTCGGGGACCACCAAGGCCGAGGTCATCTCGTACCTGATGCAGGTCGCGCCCCTGATGCTGCCGCATCTGGCTGACCGCATCTGCACGCGCAAGCGCTGGCCCGAGGGCGTCGGTGAGCCCGGGCGGCCCGGTGAGGTGTTCTTCGAGAAGAACCTGCCGTCCCATGCTCCGTCCTGGATGCGGCGGCAGCAGATCGAGCACGGGACGCATGCCGCGACGTACCCGATCGTGGAGTCAGCGGCCGACCTGGCGTGGATGGGTCAGATGAACGCTCTCGAGCTGCACGTACCGCAGTGGAGGGTGGGACCGGACGGCGAGCAGTCCAACCCCGACCGTCTCGTGCTGGACCTCGACCCCGGCCCGGGTGCCGATCTGGCACGGTGCGCCGAGGTCGCGCACGAGGCTCGCGCGCTGCTCAGCGACGTGGGCCTGGAGTTGTACCCGGTCACCAGCGGCAGCAAGGGTCTGCACCTGTACGCGCCGCTGGACGGGCAACACGATGCGGAGTACGTCAACGAGTTCGCCAAGACGGTGGCCAAGGCGCTTGAGCAGCAGCTGCCCAAGCTCGTGGTGAGCAGCCAGACCAAGAGCCTGCGCACCCGCAAGGTGCTGGTGGACTGGAGCCAGAACAACGCCGCGAAGACGACGGTGTCGCCGTACTCGCTGCGTGGCACTGCGCACCCGTACGTCGCTGCGCCGCGCACCTGGGACGAGATCGACGACCGTCTGACGCAACTGGACCTGCACGACGTGCTGGAGCGACTCGACTCCGACCCGCTGGAGCCGCTGCGACCGGCGGGAACAGTCGCGAGCTCGTCGCTGGACCGCCGGGGACCGATCGAGGTCATGCTCGCCTCGCCGACCACGAGCAGGCACTTCGATCCCGATGACTGGGCGTTCGAGATGAAGTGGGACGGCTACCGCGCCGTCGCGATCGTCGACGGCGACGCGGCGGTGCTGCGCAGTCGCAACGGCGTCGATCTGACGGCCAGCTGTCCTGAGATCGTCGCGG
>DATMSF010000333.1:0-7931 GCA_035565535.1 Aeromicrobium sp. | reverse complement strand
CGTCGCTGACGCGATGCGGGCGCGTGGGATCGAGCTGAAGACCTCCACCAGCACGCTGGGCTTCGCGGTCGCGGACGGCCGGGTCACCGGTGTCGAGACGAGTGCGGGCACGCTACCTGCTGACCTGGTGATCCTCGGCCTGGGGGTCACGGCGCGTTCGCAGCTGGCCCGAGCCGCGGGTCTGCCGCTCGGAGTCAAGGACGCGATCGTCGTGGATCAACACATGAAGGTCGCCGACGACATCTGGGCCGCCGGCGACGTGGTCCAGTGCGTCGACCGGATCAGCGGATCGCCCGTCCACGCCGCGCTCGGCACCCACGCCAACAAGCAGGGGATGGTGGCAGCCGACGCCATCGCGGCCGAGATCCTCGGCGAACAGCCCCGCCTGACGTTCCCCGGCATCGTGCGCACCGCGATCATCCGCTTCTGCGCTCTGGAGATCTCCCGCACGGGCCTGGGGGTCGAGGCCGCGCGCGACGCGGGGTTCGATCCCGTCGTGGCGACGGCCGAGACCACCAACGTCGCCGGCTACATGCCAGGCGCCGCACCGATGACCGTGCTGATGGTCGCCGACCGTCCCAGTCGTCGACTCCTGGGCGTGCAGATCGTGGGTACCGAGGACGCCGGACTGCGGATCGACGCGGCGGCCACGGCGCTGACCGCCGGCATGACGGTCGACGACGTCGTGATGCTCGACCTGGCCTACGCGCCGCCCTTCGGTTCGGTGTGGAGCCCGGTCCAGGTGGCGGCGCGAGCGGTGATCAAGCAGCTCGACGCGTAGGACATACTGGCCGTGCAACCGACGAACACAGGAGAAGTGCCATGCCCGTCGCAACCCCTGAGGTCTACGCAGCCATGCTCGACAAGGCCAAGGGCGAGTCGTTCGCGTTTCCGGCGATCAACGTCTCGAGCTCGCAGACCCTGAACGCCGCTCTGGCCGGCTTCGCTGAGGCCGAGTCCGACGGCATCATCCAGATCTCAACCGGCGGCGCCGAGTACTTGTCGGGTCCGACCGTCAAGGATCGGGTCACCGGTGCGCTGGCGTTCGCGGCATTCGCTCGTGAGGTGGCCAAGAAGTACCCGGTCAACGTGGCCTTGCACACCGACCACGCGCCGAAGGACGCGGTCGAGAACTGGGTCAAGCCGCTGCTGGCCGCCTCGACCGAACAGGTCAAGTCCGGTGGTCTGCCCATCTTCCAGTCGCACATGTGGGACGGTTCGGCCGTCGCGCTCGACGAGAACCTCTCGATCGCCCAGGAGCTGCTTGAGCTCAGCGATGCGGCCAACATCATCCTCGAGGTCGAGATCGGTGTCGTCGGCGGCGAGGAGGACGGCGTCGAGAACGCGATCAACGACAAGCTCTACACCTCCCCAGAGGACGCCCTGGCGACGGCCGAGGCGCTCGGGCTGGGCGAGAAGGGCCGCTACCTGACAGCGCTGACGTTCGGCAACGTCCACGGCGTCTACAAGCCGGGCAACGTCAAGCTGCGTCCCGAGGTGCTGAAGGCTGCTCAGGAAGTGGTGGCGGCCAAGTACGGCAAGGACCGTCCGTTCGACTTCGTCTTCCACGGCGGATCGGGCTCGCTGCCCGAGGAGATCTCGGCTGCTGTCGACTACGGCGTCGTCAAGATGAATGTCGACACCGACACCCAGTACGCCTTCACCCGCCCCGCTGCGGCCCACATGTTCACCAACTACGACGGCGTCCTGAAGGTCGACGGCGAGGTCGGCAACAAGAAGACCTACGACCCCCGCGCCTGGGGCAAGTCGGCCGAGGCCGGCATGGCCGCTCGCGTCGTCGAGGCCTGCCAGGACCTCCGCTCGGCCGGCACCAAGCTCTGACCTCAAGAACACCATGAGGTCATGGTGTTCACGCACTCCTCATGGCATGCATGCCATGAGGAGTGCGTTGTTTCCATGGTGGGTCACCCGTGATCCACAGCTCTGAGCCCGGGTCGGCGATATCCACAGGGTGCCGATCGAGGCTGTCGCACCGCCGTTGCAGCGAGCCACAGTGCGGAGATGGAAGACTTGCTGCGCTCTCGAGCCGCCGCGAACGGCGGGTATCTGTCACGCGCTGAACTGCTTGACCTGGGCAACGACGATCGCGACATTCAGGCTGCTGTTGCATCGGGTCTGCTGGTTCGACTGCGAAGGGGAGCCTACGCGTTCGCCGAGACCCACTCGCCGTTGAGCGCGGAGGACAAGCACCGAGTGCTCGCGCGTGCGATTGCCGATCGTCTGGGACCGTCGGTTGCGCTGAGCCATGCGTCCGCTTGTGTGTTGCACGGAATTGCCGTCCACGACGTGGACCTCGATGTCGTCCACGTGACCCGCCTGGACGGAGGCGCCGGACGCCGAGAGGCCAAGATCGCTCACCATGTGGGTCAGATGCCGGTTGAGTCCGAGCTGGTTCAGATCGATGGACGGTTGGTCTCATCTCCCGCGCGAGCGGTCTGGGAGGCCAGCGCGATCGGGACACCTGCAGGAGCACTGGTGTCGATGGACTCGGCGCTGCGTCAAGGGTTGGATCCGGAGGCACTTCAGGAGATGGCGTCACGATATTCGCAGTGGCAGGGTGCCCGACGGGCAGGGCTTTGGGTCCGGGTTGCCGACGGTCGGAGTGAGTCGCCGGGCGAATCGCTTGTTCGCTACATGTGTTTCGAGCACAAGCTGCCGCAACCGACCTTGCAGTACGAGATTCACGATCCCACCGGGGCGTTGATCGGGAGGACGGACGAAGCGTGGCTGGAGTACGCCCACGTCGGCGAGTTCGATGGTCGGATCAAGTACCAGCGACTGTTGAGGCCGGGCGAATCGGCCAGCGACGTGGTCGTTCGTGAAAAGTCCCGCGAGGACGCGATTCGACGGGAAGGTTTCGGCGTGTCTCGCTTCGTGTGGTCAGAGGTCCTCCCAGGTGAGTCGAAGTGGCGTGCCGAGCTCTTGCGCAGAGAGCTTGAGCAGTCCCGTCGCCTGCATCTTCGTAACCGCTCCGTCATTCCGTTGTGACCCACCACGGACTTCCCTCACTCCTCATGGCTTGCATGCGATGAGGAGTGAGGGAACACCATGACCTCATGGTGTTCATGTGACTCGCTACGGTGAGGGCATGACGAACCTGTTGGGGGAGCCGCCGGCAACCTTCCTTCTGGAAGACCCGGGGGCCGAGGCGTTGGGGAACGGCGACGATCCGCGTAATGTCGCGGCGCTGCATCCGGACTCGGTGTCGGCGTGGATCACCCTGGCCGAGGCCGCGCTGGCGGCCGGCGACGACATCGAGGCCTACGCGTTCGCTCGCACGGGGTACCACCGGTCGCTGGACCTGCTGCGACGCAACGGGTGGAAGGGGCACGGCCCTGTCCCGTGGTCGCACGAGCCCAACCGCGGATTCCTGCGATCGCTGGCAGCGCTCGCGGACGCCTCGGAGCGCCTGGAGGACGAGGTCGAGGCGCACCGCTGCCGCGAGTTCCTGCACGAGTCCAGTCCCGAGGCGTACGCCGAGCTCGTCGGCTGAGCCGACCGGCGGGCTCAGCCGAGGATGATCCAGCGACCGCTGCGGCGCCGCAGCTCGAGCGTGACCCAGCGCGCGGCGATGAACACGACGTAGGCGACCCACAGCCAGGTCAGTCCGGCCCCGGCGGACCCGACGATCAGCGCGACCGGCGCGTACGCGGCGAGGACGGCCAGGCCCGCCCACGCCAGGTAGGCACCGTCACCGGCGCCGATCAGCACCCCGTCGAGCACGAACACGGCGCCGGAGAGCGGCTGGACGGCCGCGGCGACGAGCAGCGCGGGGATCAGGACGTCGATGACGGCCGCGTCGGAGGTGAACGCCCGCGGCAGCACTCCGCTGGTCGCGGCGAGCACCAGCCCCAGCAGGGCGCCGACACCCCAACCCCAGCGCAGCATCTGAGCCGTCAGCTCCTGCGCCAGGTCCCCGTCGCCGCTGCCGAGCGCACGGCCCGTCAGCGTCTGCCCGGCGATCGCGAGCGCGTCCAGCGCGAAGGCGCAGAACGTCACGACCGTCATGGTGATCTGGTGCGCCGCCAACGGAGCATCGCCGAAATCGGCGGCCACAGCCGTGGCGAGCACGAGCGAGGCGCGCAGCGTCGCCGTCCGGACGATCAGGGGAACGCCGGTGCGGGCCGCCTCCACGACGGGGTCGAGTCGTGCAGACGTGGCGGCGCCGGCTGCTCGCGCCCGTCGGAGGACGGCACCGACCAGCCACACCGCGGCGCCCCACTGGGCCAGCACCGTGCCGAGCGCGGCACCGGCGACACCCATCCCGACGCCGTACACCAGGACCAGGTTGAGCACGACGTTCGCCGAACACGCCGAGATGGTCGCGTACAGTGGAGTGCGCAGGTCGAGGATCCCGCGCAAGGCCCCCGTCGCCGCGAGGACCAGGAGCATCGCCGGGAGACCGAGCGTGCTCACCAGCAGGTAGGTCCGGGCGTGTCCGGCGACGTCGGAGGAGCTGGCCAACGAACCGGTCAGCGGCGAGGCGAGCAGCGCCGTCCCGGCGGCGAGCACGACGCCAAGACCCAGCGCCAGCCACAACCCACCGACGGCCTGTGCCAGCGCCTCGTCCTCTCGCCCGGCGCCGTGGCTGCGCGAGACGGTCGACGTCGTGCCGTAGGCCAGGAAGATGCACAGGCCGACCTCGGTGCCCAGCACGACGGCGGCCACGGCCAGACCGGCCAGCTCCGCCGTCCCCAGGTGGCCGATGATCGCGGTGTCGGCCAGCAGCATCAACGGTTCGGCGATCAGCGCCGCGAAGGCCGGGATTGCCACGGCGAGAATCTGCCTGGACGTCGAACCGTGAGAGCTCACTGACTAACTCTACGAGGACCATTCGCGTTAGACTGTCGCGGTAAGAGCCCCTGAAACGGGGCTTGTCGCACGTCAAGGGTGGTGCCGACTGATGCCGGCTGTCGTGATCGTGGGAGCCCAGTGGGGCGACGAGGGGAAGGGCAAGGCGACCGACCTGCTCGGCAGCCGCGTCGACTACGTCGTGAAGTTCAACGGCGGCAACAACGCCGGCCACACCGTCGTGATCGGCGACCAGAAGTACGCCCTGCACCTGCTGCCCAGCGGCATTCTCAGCCCCGGCTGCGTGCCGGTCATCGGCAACGGTGTCGTGATCGACCTGTCGGTGCTGTTCGAGGAGATCGACGGCCTGGAGGAGCGCGGCATCGACACCTCCTCGTTGGTCGTCTCGGCCAACGCCCACGTCATCGCCGACTACAACCGCACGCTGGACAAGGTCAACGAGCGCTTCCTCGGCAGCCGCAAGATCGGCACCACCGGTCGCGGTATCGGACCGACGTACGCCGACAAGATGAACCGCCTGGGCATCCGCATCCAGGACTTGTTCGACGAGAAGATCCTGCGACAGAAGGTCGAAGGGGCCCTGGATCTGAAGAACCAGATCCTGACCAAGATCTACAACCGGCGCGCGGTCTCGCCCGACGAGATCGTCGAGGAGCTGCTGGGCTACGTCGACCGACTGCGTCCCATGGTGGCCGACACGGGTCTGCTGCTGCACGATGCGCTCGCTGCCGACAAGACGGTCCTGCTCGAGGCGGGCCAGGCCACGCTGCTGGACGTCGACCACGGCACGTACCCGTTCGTGACGTCGTCGTCGGCCACGACGGGTGGCGCGTGCACGGGATCGGGCATCGCGCCCACCCAGATCACCCGGGTCATCGGGATCGTCAAGGCGTATGCCACTCGCGTGGGAGAGGGCCCGTTCCCGACCGAGCTGTTCGACGACGACGGTGAACGGTTGCGCCAGAACGGCGGCGAGTTCGGCACCACCACGGGCCGACCGCGCCGCTGCGGCTGGTACGACGCACCCATCGCGCGCTACGCCGCACGGGTCAACGGGGTCACCGACTTCGTGCTGACCAAGCTCGATGTGCTGACGGGCTGGGACAAGATCCCGGTCTGTGTCGCCTACGAGGTCGACGGCGAGCGCGTCGAGGAGATGCCGATGACGCAGACCGGTTTCCACCACGCGAAACCGATCTACGAGTACTTCGACGGCTGGCACGAGGATATCTCGGGCGCCCGCGAGCTGGCCGATCTGCCGGCCACCGCCCAGGCGTACGTCAAGGCGTTGGAGGACATGTCGGGCTCACGGATCTCGGCCGTCGGTGTCGGCCCGGACCGCGAGGAAACCGTCGTCCTGCACGACCTGATCTGATCCGAACGGACATCACCTGCTGTGAAGACTCTCGTCATCGGTACCGGCGGCCGCGAGCACGCCTTGGCACTGGCCCTCTCGCGTGACCCCGGCGTCGCCGAGGTGCACGCCGCACCCGGCAATCCGGGTATCGCCACGTGCGCGACGCTGCACGACGTGGACCCGCTCGACGGCTCGGCGGTCGCGGCCCTGGCCCGCTCGATCGGTGCCGATCTGGTCGTCGTGGGCCCGGAGGCGCCGTTGGTCGCCGGAGTGGCCGACGCGGTCCGCGACGCCGGTATCGCGTGCTTCGGTCCCAGCGCCGCGGCGGCACAGCTCGAGGGTTCGAAGGCCTTTGCCAAGCAGGTCATGGCGGCAGCCGAGGTGCCGACGGCGATGGCCCGGGTGTGCGTCAACGCCGAGGAAGCCAGCACGGCGCTCGACGCCTTCGGCACACCGTACGTCGTCAAGGACGATGCACTCGCCGCCGGCAAGGGAGTCGTGGTCACCGACGACCGGGCCGAGGCGTTGGGCCATGCCACGTCGTGCGACCGCGTCGTGATCGAGGAGTTCCTGGACGGACCCGAGGTCTCGCTGTTCGCGATCACCGACGGTCAGACGGTGCTGCCGTTGCAGCCGGCGCAGGACTTCAAACGTGCACTCGACGCCGATGCCGGCCCGAACACCGGGGGAATGGGCGCCTACACACCGCTGGACTGGGCGCCGGACGACCTGGTCGCCGAGGTGTCGCGCCGCGTGTTGGTGCCCACCGTCCAGGAGATGGCTCGTCGGGGCACGCCCTTCGCGGGCCTGTTGTACGCAGGCCTCGCGCTGACGTCACGTGGCGTCCGCGTGGTGGAGTTCAACGCGCGATTCGGTGACCCGGAGACGCAGGCGTTGTTGGCGTTGCTCGACACGCCGTTGTCCGCGCTGCTGTACGGCGCCGCGACCGGCACCCTCGCCGATGTCGGACTGCCGCAGTGGAAGACCGGTGCCGCCGTCACGGTCGTGATGGCCTCGGCCGGCTATCCGGCCACGAGTCGCTCCGGTGACGTCATCACCGGTGTCGACGCGGCGAACGCGATCGAGGGCGTCGACGTCATCCACGCCGGTACCGCGATCGACAGGGAAGGCAACCTGGTCACCGCCGGGGGCCGTGTCCTGGCGGTCACCGCGGTCGGGTCGGACCTGGCCGAGGCCCGCTTGCGCGCCTACGCCGGTGTCGACGCCATCGCGTTCGACGGCGCGCAGCACCGCACCGACATCGCGTTGAAGGCGGCCGAGGGGAGAATGGACGCGTGAGCACACCGAACGTCCTGGCCTCTCGTTACGCCTCGGCCGAGCTGGCGCGCATCTGGTCGCCCGAGCACAAGATCGTGCTCGAGCGACAGCTGTGGATCGCTGTGCTCAAGGCCCAGAAGGACCTCGGCGTCGACACCCCGGACGGCGTCATCGAGGCCTACGAGTCGGTCGTCCATGAGGTCGACCTGGCCTCGATCGCCGCGCGTGAGAAGGTCACCCGCCACGACGTCAAGGCGCGTATCGAGGAATTCGCCGCGTTGGCCGGCAGCGAGCACATCCACAAGGGCATGACGTCGCGCGACCTGACCGAGAACGTCGAGCAGCTGCAGGTGCGGGCGTCGCTGGAGATCCTGCGCGACCGTGCCGTCGCGGCGCTGGCTCGGGTCGGTCGCCTGGCCGCCGAGCACGCCGAGCTGGTCATGGCCGGTCGCAGCCACAACGT
>DATMSF010000332.1:0-2232 GCA_035565535.1 Aeromicrobium sp. | reverse complement strand
AGGTTGTGCGGTGCGATGTTGGTGGCCATGCCGACCGCGATGCCGGTGGTGCCGTTGACCAGCAGGTTGGGGATGGCAGCGGGCAGGACCGTGGGCTCGGTCTCCCGTCCGTCGTAGTTGGGCTTGAAGTCGACGGTGTCCTCGTCGATCGAGGCCGTCATCGCCTCGGCCGGTTCGGCCATGCGGATCTCGGTGTAGCGCATGGCAGCCGGCGGGTCGTCCTGGGAACCGAAGTTGCCGTGTCCGTCGGCCATCGGCAGCCGCAGGGCCCACGGCTGGGCCAGGCGGACCAACGCGTCGTAGATGGCGCTGTCGCCGTGCGGGTGGAACCGACCCATCACCTCGCCGACCGGGCGGGCGCTCTTGACGTGTCCGCGGTCGTGCCGCAGACCCATGTCGTCCATCGTGTAGAGCAGGCGACGCTGGACCGGTTTCAGCCCGTCCCGGGCGTCGGGGAGCGCTCGCGAGTAGATGACCGAGTAGCCGTACTCCAGATAGCTCGACCGCATCTCGACCGAGATGTCGGTGTCGATGATGTGTTCGTCGAAGTCGTCGTCGACCGGCTTGCTCGTGCGCGCCATGGTCCCCTCTCCGGATCTGCCTGCTGAAAGGCCATTGTCCCCGGTCTCACGGACAGGGCGTGGCTGCCACGCCGCGCCGACTGGTGAGCCTCGACCACGGACGGCCCAGCGGCTCGACCTACGGGTGCAGGAACGGTGCGAAACGCCTGGCTGACTCAGCAGCTCCAGCCCGCCGGTGCTGTCGGCGCGCTACCGCCTTCCCAGGTGCTGGTGTGCTCTGGCATTCGGTAGGTTGGGCTCGTGAACCTGGAGCATGCTGACGTGAGTCACTGGGAGGCTGACGTCCTGCTCAAGGACGGTCGCGTGGCACAGCTGCGACCCATCACCCCCGATGACGCCGATCTGCTCGTGGAGTTCTACTCGCGGGTCTCCGAGGAGTCCAAGTACTACCGGTTCTTCGCGCCGTACCCGAACTTGTCCGACCGCGACATCAAGCGGTTCACGCACGTCGATCACCACCGCCGTGTCGCTTTCGTCGTCACGATGCACGGCGACATCATCGGCGTCGGACGGTTCGACGCACCCGAGGACGACCCGACCGTTGACGTGGCCGAGGTGGCGTTCCTGATCGAGGACGCCCACCAGGGCCGCGGGGTCGGTCAGCTGCTGCTCGAGCACCTGGCGCAGGCCGGACGCGAACGCGGGATCCGCCAGTTCGTCGCCGACGTGCTGCCGGCCAATCAGCGGATGCAGCAGATCTTCCGGGAGATGGGCTACACCGTCGACGGCACGTTCGACGACGGCATCCAACGGCTGAGCTTCATGCTCGACCCCACCGACACGTCCATCGGCGTGATGCAGGCGCGCGAGCAGCGGGCCGAGGCGGCCTCGATCGCGCGCATCTTCGCCGCCCGCAGCGTGGCCGTCGTGGGCGCCAGCCGCCGGGCCGGCACGATCGGCCAGGCCATGGTGCGCAACCTGGTCCTCGGGGACTACAGCGGCACGGTGTACGCCGTGAACTCCGCAGCCGAGGCGGTCTCGGGACTACCGGCCTACAAGACCGTCCAGGACATTCCCGGCGACGTGGACCTGGCCATCATCGCTGTGCCCGCCGACTCGGTGTCCGACGTCCTGCTCGACTGTGCAGCCAAGGGCGTCCACGGCCTGATCGTCATCTCCGCCGGATTCGCCGAGGAAGGCGCCGAGGGGCGCAAGCGGCAACGTGCGTTGCTCGGTCTGAGCCGCAGCTACGGCCTGCGACTGATCGGCCCCAACTGTCTCGGCGTCATCAACACCGCCCAGGCGCACCAGCTCAACGCCTCGCTGTCACCCACCATGCCGCCCCAGGGACGTGTGGGCTTCTTCTGCCAGTCCGGCGCGCTGGGCACGGCGATCCTGGAGTCGGTGTCTCGACGCGGGCTGGGCCTGTCGACGTTCGTGTCGGCCGGCAACCGCGCCGACGTCTCGGGCAACGACCTGATGCAGTACTGGGAGGACGACCCGGCGACCGACGTCGTCCTGCTCTATCTCGAGAGCATCGGGAACCCGCGCAAGTTCACGCGTATCGCGCGGCGCCTCGCCCGGCGCAAGCCGATCGTCGCGGTCCGCTCCGGACACGCGATGCACGCGTTGCCGCTGGGGCATCGGGTGCGGCGCACGACGTTGCCGCCCGAGGCACTGGACGCGCTGTTCGAGCAGTCCGGGGTGATCC
>DATMSF010000331.1:0-1947 GCA_035565535.1 Aeromicrobium sp. | reverse complement strand
GCGAACTTCGACGACGCGAACCTGCGCCGTTCGGCGCGCGCTGCCGTGGCAGCAGGGGCCCGAGCGCAGCGGGCGTTGGAGATCCTGGGAGACGACGTGCCCGACCACCTGCGGATGGCGGGGGAGCTGCGGGTGGAACATCGCCAGGCCAGCTTGGAAGAGCTCGGGCGCCTGCACGAACCGCCGTTGACCAAGGACGCGATCGCGGGCCGCATTCGACGGTTGCTGGCGATGGCCGACAAGCGGGCCGCCGAGCTCGGCATTCCCGACACCGAAGCGGCGATCGGCGAGGACGACCTCGACGACGCCTGACCAGACGTCGGGCAGGGCCGTACGCCGGGCTCGTGCAGAGCCACCTGGCACGCTGAGTAGGCTTGGGCTGTTACGTCATCCCAGCACCGCAGGAGCTCTGTCCCCGTGACCGTTCGCGTAGGCATCAACGGATTCGGCCGTATCGGCCGCAACTTCTTCCGAGCGGCACGTGCCGCCGGAGCAGATATCGAGATCGTCGCAGTCAACGACCTGACCGACAACAAGACGCTCGCCACGCTGCTCAAGTACGACTCGATCCTGGGTCGTCTCGATGCCGAGGTCACCTACGACGACGAGTCCATCACGGTGGGCGACCAGAAGATCGCCGCGTTCGCCGAACGCGACCCGGCCAAGCTGGACTGGGCGTCGGTGGGAGTCGACCTCGTCGTGGAGTCGACCGGGTTCTTCACCGATGCGACCGCCGCCAAGGCGCACGTCGACGGTGGCGCCAAGAAGGTCATCATCTCGGCTCCGGCCAAGAACGAGGACATCACGATCGTGATGGGCGTCAACCACGACTTGTACGACCCCGCTCAGCACACCGTCATCTCGAATGCGTCGTGCACCACCAACTGCCTGGCGCCGATGGCCAAGGCGCTCAACGACACCCTGGGCATCGAGCGCGGCCTGATGACCACGATCCACGCCTACACTCAGGATCAGAACCTGCAGGACGCGCCGCACAGCGATCTGCGTCGTGCCCGGGCTGCCGCGCTGAACATCGTGCCCACCAGCACCGGTGCGGCGAAGGCCGTCAGCCTGGTGCTTCCGGAGCTGAAGGGCAAGCTCGACGGGTACGCGTTGCGCGTGCCGACGCCCACGGGATCGGCGACCGACCTGACGTTCACCGCCTCGCGCGAGACGACGGTCGACGAGGTCAACCAGATCATCAAGGACGCGTCCGAGGGCGCGCTGAAGGGCTTCTTGGTCTACAACGAGGATCCGATCGTCTCGACCGACATCGTCACCGATCCGGCCTCGTGCATCTTCGACGCGCCGCTGACCAAGGTCATCGGTGACCAGGTCAAGGTCGTCGGCTGGTACGACAACGAGTGGGGTTACTCCAACCGCCTGGTCGACCTGGTCTCCCTCGTCGGATCGAGCCTCTGACCGGTGAGGACCGTCAGCGACCTGGGTGGTCTGCGCGGTCGTCGCGTCCTGGTCCGCAGCGACCTGAACGTGCCGCTCGACGGTGACACGATCACCGACGACGGTCGGGTGCGTGCGAGTGTGCCGACGATCGAGACGCTGCTGGCCGCGGGTGCCCGCGTCATCGTCATGGCCCATCTGGGTCGTCCGAAGGGCGCGCCCGATTTGGCCTTCTCGCTCAAGCCCGTCGCCGCGCGGCTCGGCGAGCTGCTGGGCCAGGCGGTGTCCTTCGCGACCGACACGGTCGGGGACTCGGCGGCCGCCGTCGTCGCCGGTCTGGGCGACGGACAACTCGCCGTCCTGGAGAACGTGCGGTTCAACCCCGGTGAGACCAGCAAGGACGACGCGGAGCGTGGCGCGTTCGCCGACCAGCTGGCCGCACTGGGCGATGTCTACGTCTCCGACGGCTTCGGCGTCGTGCACCGCAAGCAGGCCAGCGTCTACGACAGCGCCGAACGTCTGCCGTCGGCGGTCGGCGGACTGGTC
>DATMSF010000330.1:0-4066 GCA_035565535.1 Aeromicrobium sp. | reverse complement strand
GGCATCGACACGCCGTTGACCTGCACCGACGAAGATCTCGACGCCGGGCTCGACGAGCTGTACGACCTGGGTGTGCGCCAGATGGTCATCACGCACAAGTTCGACAACGCCTTCGGCGGAGCGAAGGGCGACGGCGGGTTCAACGGCATCGCCACCAACCTCGGCAACTTCTTGATCACCGGATCGTTCTTCCGGATGAAGCCGTGTCCGGATGGGCTCGGTCCCGACAACGCCCAGCTGGGCGCCAACGACATCCCGAACGACCAGCTGGCGCAACTGGTCGGCACGATCGGCGGTGCGGTCTCGACCCTGCCGCTGCCCATCGCGCTCCCCCTCGTCTACCCGTACGGCGAGCAGTGCAACGACCGGCACCTGACCGAGCTGGGCGATCACATGATCCGCAAGATGGTCGAGCGCGACATGCTCATCGACGTCGACCACTTCAACGCCCAGAGCCGTTCCGACGTGCTCGACATCCTCGAGGGGCTGCACTACCCCGGGGTCATCTCCAGCCATTCCTGGAGCGACGACGCCGCATACGAGCGCATCTATCGCCTCGGCGGCTTCATCTCGCCGTACGCCGGTGGCAGCGAGGGCTTCGTCGACAAGTGGCGCTCGATGGTCGAGAAGATGGACGGTCGATTCTTCTGGGGCATCGGCTACGGCGCCGACATGAACGGGCTCGGTCCCCAGGGCGGCCCACGCGGCGCCGACGCGGACAATCCGGTGACGTACCCGTTCGAGGCGTTCGGCGGGATCACGGTCGACCGGCAACGCAGTGGTGAGCGCGTGTACGACGTCAACGTCGACGGCGTGGCCCACTACGGGCTGTACCCGGACTGGCGCCAGGACCTGAAGATGCTCGCCGGCGAGGCCATCTTGACCGACATGCGTCGCGGTTCCGAGGCCTACCTGCAGACCTGGGAGCGCGCCAACGGCGCCACGAACGATGCGTGTCGCGAACCGGACCTGCGTCGGCCGGCGTCCGACTTCGCCGCCATCGCCACGGGCACGACCGCCGAGGACGTGCTCTACACCTACGGGCAGCCACACGTACGGGTGGGCGACCAGTACCGCTACTGCGCCCTCTCGGGCACCGACGACGCGACGGTGACGGTGACCTTCGACGACGGCCGCGTGTCCGCGGTCCGTGGCGCCGACCGCGCGAACGATCCCGGTACGGACGACCCCAGAGCGGACGACCCGGACCGATCAACGGGTGGCGGATCGGCGGACGGTGGACGCGACGTGGGCGATGCCATCGGCCAGGGGTCGACGGGCGAGTCGGCCCGGGCCGGCACCGATGGTCTCCCCGAGACCGGAGGGCCGTCGGCTCGTTGGCCGGTGGGCGGCGTCGCCGCTCTGGTCATCGGCGCGCTGATGGTCGCTAGCTGCCGACGCCTGAGACTCGATGGAAGCCGCTGACGATCGCGTTGGTGGTCAAGGCGCGTAGTCGGGCCACGACCTTCGTCAGGTGCTCGGCCTCCTCGGGCGAACGCGGTTTCGACCGGTACGGCTCGATGACGTGCTCACGCAGGATCGCGCCGAGCTCGCGCGAGAGCGCCCGCATCGAGCGATCGATCGTCTGTCCTGCCTCGACGATGACCTCGCTGGGCACGCCCAGGTCCAACAGCTCGACCGACATGCCGAAGCCGTCCAGCGGCGAGTAGGTCCGGCCGACCTTCTCCAGCACACCGGAGTCGACCAGCACCGCGACCTCGTCGTCGCTCAACGGCCGACCGGCGCGCTGCTCCAGCTCCATGCGCGTCAAGACCTCCGGGACGCCCAGCGTCCACGTCGACAGCATCGCCTGATGGATCGTCAGGTCCTCGGCGGAGGCGTCGTCGGGGATCGGGTTGACGATGCGCTCGATGCCCGACATCGACAGACCGCGCGCCTGCAGCTGCAGCACCAGCTCCAGACGAGCCGCGTGCTGCGGCCCGTAGTAGGCGAATCGTCCACGCCGCTCCGGAGCAGGCAGCAGGCCCAGACTTCCGTAGTAACGCAGCGTTCGCACCGTGGTGTCGTGCTCACGAGCGAACTCATCAGCGGTCGACCATCCGTCGAGGTCTGGAAGCGCGGTCACGATCGCGACAATATTGCTGTCACGGTCAAGACGCAATTCGCGCTGTCACCCGGGGCAACTCTCAGTTACCTTGGGCGTGACCTGTTTCACCAATGCGTCGTTAGTCGATTGACGACCGCGACAGATTCACTGTTAGAGTCGCCCAGCGCAGTCACCGCAGGCGATACCGGAGGGAGGCAGACGTGACGGCCCCTTCCCTCGAGAACACCGCCACCCCGACGTCCCCGACGACCGTCACCGAAGCCGTCCGGCGGTTCGACGTCCGCTCGTCGGTCGACGAGCTGCTCGCCCCGGCTCGTCTGGGGATCGACGTCGCCAAGTCGTTGCCCCAGTCGGTCGCCGCAGGACGGTTCCCGCTCGAGGAGACCATCCGTCAGACGTGGTTCACGATCACCGTGTGCACCCTGCCGGCGCTGGCGGTCGCCGTGCCCTTCGGCGTGATCTTGGCACTGCAGGTCAACGTGCTGGCCCAGGAAGTCGGTGCCACCGGCTTCACCGGTGCGGGCAACACGCTGGCCGTCGTGCGCCAGGGCGCGCCCATCATCACTGCACTGATGCTCGCCGGGGTCGCCGGGTCGGCGATCTGTTCCGAGCTCGGCGCCAGGCGCATCCGCGAGGAGATCGACGCGCTCGAGGTCATGGGCGTGCGCGTCGTCGAACGCGTGGTGCTGCCGCGCGTCATCGCCACCGTCGTGGTCTCGATGCTGCTCAACGGCGTCGTGATGTTCTTCTCGATCATCACCACGCTGCTGGTCAGCATCGTCGTGCAGGACCTGTCGGCCGGTGGCTACCTCGCCTCGGTCGCCACCTTGGCGCGGCCCAGCGACATGGTCCTGTCGATCATCAAGGCCGCGATCTTCGGCACGGTGTGCGCCGTCATCGCCGCGCAGAAGGGGCTGGCCGCCAAGAACGGACCGTCGGGTGTCAGCGACGCCGTGACCTCGGCCGTCGTGACGAACTTCGTCGCGCTGTTCGCCGCGAACTTCGCGATCTCGCAGGTGCAGTCGATGCTGTTCCCCGGCGGTGTGGCATGACGCGGGTGCTGGAGGCCACCATCACGCGGCCGCTGTCGCAGATCGGTCACTTCGTCTGGTTCTGCGTGCTCTCGATCGTCCGCATCCCGACCGCGATCCGGCACTACCCCGGACAGATCGGCAAGCAGCTCGCCGAGGTCAGCCTCGGCGGCGGCGCGCTGGTCGTCGGTGGTGGCGCCGTCGGCGTCGTGTTCTTGATGTCGACCCTGACGGGCACCGAGGTAGGGCTGGAAGGTCACAACGGTCTCGACATCATCGGGCTGGCCCCCCTGGTCGGCTTCGTCTCGGGGTACGTCAACACGCGCGAGCTCGCGCCGATCGTCGTCGCCCTGGCCTTCGCCGCACGCATCGGCTGCGGCTTCACCTCCCGGCTGGGCGCGCAACGCATCAGCGAGGAGATCGACGCGCTGGAGACGATGTCGATCCGCCCCATCCCCTACCTGGTCTCGACACGCATCGTCGCCGCCCTGGCGATGGTGCTGCCGCTGTTCCTGCTCGGACTGGTCGGCACCTACGTGACGACCGACCTGGTCGTCACGACGTTCTTCAACCAGTCGGCCGGCACCTACGACCACTACTTCACGACGTTCGTGTCCCTGAAGGACGTGCTGCTGGCCGCCGTCAAGGTGACCGTCCTGACGACGATGGTCACGCTCGTGCACTGCTTCTACGGCTTCAACGCCACCGGTGGCCCCGAGGGGGTCGGCCGGGCCACCGGCCTGGCGATCCGCACCAGCATCATCGGCATCACGTTGCTCGACATCGCCCTCACGCTGACCCTGTGGGGCCCGGATCAGCAGGTGACGATCACCGGATGAGGACCGAACCCACCCACGCGCAGCGGATCGTGACCGGGATCCTCGGCCTGGCGTTCGCCGGCGGACTCGGACTGTGGCTGATGATGTCGTACTTCGGCATCTGGACCAGTGACGCCAAGGTGTCGGTC
>DATMSF010000329.1:0-2316 GCA_035565535.1 Aeromicrobium sp. | reverse complement strand
GAGGTGGGCGGTGAGTACCAGTGGCGTCGCGAGGGACCGGAGCACCTGTTCGACCCCGAGACGGTGTTCCGCCTGCAGCACTCGACCCGCTCCGGGTCCTACGAGATCTTCAAGCAGTACACCCAGCGCGTCGACGACCAGAGCCAGCGCCTGATGACGCTGCGAGGGTTGTTCGAGCTCAGAACCGGCGAGCGCGAGCCGGTGCCGCTGGACGAGGTCGAGCCTGCGTCGCAGATCGTGAAGCGGTTCTCCACCGGTGCGATGTCGTACGGATCGATCAGCCAGGAGGCGCACGAGACGTTGGCGATCGCGATGAACCGGTTGGGTGCGAAGTCCAACACCGGTGAGGGCGGCGAGGATCCCGAGCGACTGTACGACCCCGAGCGTCGCTCGGCGATCAAGCAGGTCGCCTCCGGACGATTCGGTGTGACGAGCGAGTACCTGACGAACGCCGACGACATCCAGATCAAGATGGCCCAGGGCGCCAAGCCCGGCGAGGGCGGCCAACTGCCCGGACCCAAGGTGTACCCCTGGGTCGCCAAGACACGGCACTCGACGCCGGGCGTCGGCTTGATCAGTCCGCCGCCGCATCACGACATCTACTCGATCGAGGACCTCAAGCAGCTCATCCACGACCTGAAGAACGCCAACCCCAGTGCCCGCATCCACGTCAAGCTGGTCTCCGAGGTCGGTGTCGGGACCGTCGCGGCAGGGGTGTCCAAGGCCAAGGCCGACGTGGTCCTGATCTCAGGTCACGACGGCGGCACGGGCGCGTCGCCGCTGACGTCGCTCAAGCACGCCGGGGGACCGTGGGAGCTCGGTCTGGCCGAGACCCAGCAGACGTTGCTGCTCAACGGCTTGCGTGACCGCATCGTGGTCCAGACCGACGGGCAGCTCAAGACCGGCCGCGACGTCGTGATCGCCGCACTGCTGGGCGCCGAGGAGTTCGGTTTCGCGACCGCACCGCTGGTGGTCAGCGGCTGCATCATGATGCGCGTGTGCCACCTCGACACCTGTCCGGTGGGCGTCGCGACGCAGAACAAGTCGTTGCGCGAGAAGTTCTCGGGCAAGGCCGAGTACGTCGTGAACTTCTTCACCTACATCGCCGAGGAGGTGCGCGAGTACCTGGCGGCGCTGGGGTTCCACACCCTGGAGGAGGCGGTCGGCCACGCCGAGCTGCTCGACACCCGCCGCGCGGTCGACCACTGGAAGGCCGGGGGGCTGGACCTCTCACCCATCTTCCACGTGCCGCAGCTGCCGGCAGGGGCAGCGCGCCACTGCACGACCACGCAGGACCACGGCCTCGACGCGGCACTGGACCGGCAGCTGATCGAGCTGAGCGCCGACGCACTGGAGAAGGGCGAGCCGGTGCGGGCCCAGCTGCCGATCCGCAACGTCAACCGCACCGTCGGGACGATGCTCGGCCACGAGGTGACCAAGCGCTACCGCGGCGAGGGGCTGCCGACCGGGACGATCGACCTGACGTTCCTGGGCTCGGCCGGACAGTCGTTCGGTGCTTTCGTCCCGCACGGCATCACGTTGCGGCTCGAGGGTGACGGCAACGACTACGTCGGCAAGGGGCTGTCCGGTGGCCGCATCATCGTGCGGCCGCCTCGCGAGGCCCGGTACGCGGCGGAGACGCAGATCGTGGCCGGCAACGTCATCGGATTCGGCGCCACCAGCGGCGAGCTGTTCCTGCGCGGGCTGGTGGGCGAGCGCTTCTGCGTGCGCAACTCGGGTGCGACGGCGGTCGTCGAAGGCGTTGGTGACCATGCGCTGGAGTACATGACCGGCGGTCGTGTCGTGATCCTGGGCAGGACCGGCCGCAACGTGGCCGCCGGCATGAGCGGCGGTCGGGCCTACGTCCTCGACCTCGACCCCGACCTGGTCAACCCCGAGATGGTCGAGCTGCGTCCGGTGCCGGCCGAGACCGCCGACGAGCTGCGCGAGATCGTGCACCAGCACGCCGAGGAGACCGGCTCGACGGTCGCGGCCGCTCTCCTGGAGAACTGGGAGGAGTCGCTGGCACGGTTCACCGAGATCATGCCGGTCGACTACCGCTTGGTGCTCGAGGCCCGCGCCGCAGCCGAATCCGCAGGACTGTCCGACGAGGACATCACCGCACGCATGATGGAGGTGGCCGCTCATGGCTGATCCCCGTGGCTTCATGAAGACGCCCCGCGAGGGCGCACCGCGCCGCCCCGTGGAGGAACGAGTCAAGGACTGGAACGAGGTCTATCCCGGTGGTGTCGGCAGGGCCCTGCTGCCGATCATCAGCGAGCAGGCCGGTCGCTGCATGGACTGCGGCATCCCGTT
>DATMSF010000328.1:0-2998 GCA_035565535.1 Aeromicrobium sp. | reverse complement strand
GTGTTCGACCTGATCGAGCGCGACGGCACATCGCTGCGCTCCGAGACCTACGAGAGCCGTCGGGCCGCGCTGGAGTCACTGGGCATCGGCGACGATCCTGAAGCGACGGTCCGGGTTCCACCGACGCTCACCGGCGACCTGGGCGACGCCGTGGCGGACAGCCTGAACCGCGGCTTGGAAGGCGTCATGGCCAAACGGCGCACCTCGACCTATCGCAGCGGCCGGTCCAAGTCGTGGTTGAAGATCAAGCACCAGCGCACCCAGGACGTCATCGTGATCGGCTGGACCCCGGGGCAGGGCGGACGCCGCGGATCGATCGGCGCGCTCGTCCTCGCGGTGCATCGGGCCGGCGAGCTGTCGTACGTCGGAAAGGTCGGGTCGGGCTTCCGCGAACGTGACCTGGACGTCCTGGCGTCGCTGTTGCCCGAGTACGAAGTGGACCACCCCCCGGTCAGCGGCGTCCCGTCCGACGTGGCGGCCCAAGCACGCTGGACCCGCCCCGCGCTGGTGGCCGAGGTGGCCCACTCGGCGTGGACCCACGGCGGTCATCTGCGCCACGCGACCTGGCGCGGTCTGCGCGACGATGTCGCCGTTGACGACGTCGTCGTCGATGACACGTAGGCTAAGGACCATGAAGCCCTTCAACCGCAAGAAGATCGCCGAGGCCGTCAAGGCTGCGTCCGACCTGGCTGCCGAGGCCGTCGCGAGCGCCGAGTCGTTCGTCGAGGACAAGGTCGACACCGACGCGCTCGAGGAGAAGCTGACGCGCAAGGGGCGCCGTCAGGCCAAGGAGCGTGCCGAGCGCGAGGAGAAGAAGGCCGCCAAGAAGCTCAAGCGCCGCACTCGCCGACGCCGCGTCCTCAAGCTGGGCGTCCTCGCCGGCATCGGCGCCGCCGTGTACTCAGCCGTGAAGAACACCGGAGGACCGAGCACCGCACCGACGCCTGCACCCACGCGGCCCACACCGGCCCCGAAGCCCGCCACGACGTCGGCCGCCACCCGAAGCGCCGTCACGCCCAACACCGACGCGCCGATCGCCGAGGCTCCGGCGGCGAAGAAGGCCCCGGCCAAGAAGGCACCTGCGGCGAAGAAGACCCCGGCCAAGAAGGCACCCGCCAAGTCGACAGCAGCCAAGAAGGCACCGGCCAAGAAGAGCGCGCCGGCCAAGAAGTCGGCTCCGCCCGCACAGGACTGACCTGCTGGCCGACTGCGCCAGTCGGCTGGCGCAGGCCGGAGCCCTGCTATGACTGCTTGGCTCGCCGGCGGCTGAGGAACCATCCGATGCCGATGCTCACCAACGTCACGACGGTCAGGTCAATCACAGCGGCCAGGTGACGTCGAGCATCAGGAAGTTGATGTTCGTGTCGTCGCGATTCTGACCGATGAACACGCCGACGACGATCACCAGCACGATGGCCGGCCAACGCTCTCGAAGGAATTCCTGCATGGCGCTTCCTGTCGTCGACACGCGAGGCGAGGCCCACCGTGCGAGGTTCCGAGACTCCTGCGGTCATGAGTGACTTCAGGGATCCGGTTGGCCAGATGCTACACCGTCGATCCGCGTGACGCGGAGTTCTTCGTCGCCTCCAGCTCGTCGATCCGCTGCTCCAGCTGCAGCACCATGGCGACACCGGCCAGATTCAACCCGTCGTCGTTCAGCAGCGAGACGATGCGGCGGATCCGATCCACGTCGTTCTGGCTGTAGAGGCGGGTCCCGCCGGGCGTGCGGGTGGGTTCGACCAGGCCCCGGCGCTCGTAGAGTCGCAGGTTCTGCACGCCGGTGCCGACCATCTGGGAGGCAACCGAGATGCCGAAGACTCCGGTGGACGCAGAGAAGTCCGGTTCCATGGCTCACCTCCTCGTTCGTTCGGTTGGGTCCTTCATGCGCCGTCTTGACTTGTGATCGAAATCTTGCTATATAAAAACTATAGCCGTTGATATAGATCATCAATGGTTCGCCCTATACCTTAACATCCACAGAGGTGACATCCATGTTTGTCCGTACCGACCCGTTCCGCGAGCTGGACCGCCTCACCAACCAAGTGTTCGGCACCGCCGCGCGCCCCGCCTTCATGCCGATGGACGCATGGAAGGACGGTGACACGTTCCGGATCCAGCTCGACCTGCCCGGAGTCGATCGCAACTCGATCGACCTGGACATCGAACGCAACGTGCTGACCGTTCGCGCCGAACGTCCGATGACCGAGTCGACCAACGAGCTGCTGGCATCGGAGCGACCGCGCGGGGTGTTCAGCCGACAAATCATCCTCGGCGACAACCTCGACGTCGACAAGATCGAGGCCGAGTACGCCGACGGCGTCCTGGCACTCGCGATCCCGGTCGCCGAAGCAGCCAAGCCGCGGCGGATCGAGATCCGTCACGGTTCGTCGGATCAGGCCGCGATCAGCGCCTGATCATCACCTACTGCGAACCCCTTGCGCAGCGGTGTTCGCAGACGACAGAGGGCCCACTCCTTCGCGGAGTGGGCCCACCTGTGTCTACGTGGACTGCGCCTACCCGTGACGGTTCAGCGGTGACCCAGCTGGTCCAGCAGGTCACGAGCAGCGGTCAACAACACTTCGACCTCCGGTGTCGCGAGACGGTACTCGACCGCCGTCCCGCGCCGATGCGACGTCACGAGTCCCTCGCGCCGCAGCACGGCCAGCTGCTGGGACAGACTCGACGCCTCGACGTCGACGTCGTCCAGAAGCTCACGCACGATCTGCGGGCGGTCCCGCAGCAGCTCGAGCACCCGGATGCGCACCGGGTGCCCGAGCGTGCGGAAGAGCGCGGCCTTCGCCCGGTTCAACGGGACGTGGGCCGGCACCGCATCGAGTGGACTCACGCCTCGTCGAGGGCGGCGGCGACGCGGCGGTGCGCCTCCCAGATCTCCTCGGGCAAGCCGTCGAACTGGTGCAGGTGCTTCTCGCGGTGCCCCATCTCCTGCTTCCAACGATCGACGTCGATCGTCAAGATCGCGTCGAGGTCGGCCAGGGCC
>DATMSF010000327.1:0-3534 GCA_035565535.1 Aeromicrobium sp. | reverse complement strand
GAAGTCCACGTCATCCGCCACGGCCGCCTGGCCGCTGCCGGCGTCATGCCGCCGCGCACCGTGTCCGGTCCGTGGGTCGATGCCCTCCTCGCCACCGCCGAGACGGTCGTTGCCGGCATCGGTCCCACCCCGGCCACGACGCACGAGGAGACCGAGCTGATCCGCCGCTGGTTGACCGGCGACCGGGTCCGTCTCGTCCGGGGAACCTGGCAGGTGCCGTGGCGCAGCAGTGAACGCCATCTGCTGCCGCTGGAAGAGGTCGAGCAGGCTCGTCGCGATCGTCGGGTCGGTTGAGCACCCCACGCGTGACTGATTAGATGGCGCCATGATCACCGCGATCGTCTTCATCCAGGCCGAGGTGGCCGAGCTGTCCCGCACCGCCACCGAGATCGCCGACATCGACGGCGTCACCGAGGTGTACTCGGTCACCGGGGATCTCGACCTGGTCGCGATGGTGCGCGTCCGCGAGATCGACGGCGTCTCGGCCGTGGTCGCCGACGGCATTAATCGAGTCGACGGCGTGCTGTCGACCCAGACCCAGATCGCCTACCGGGCCTACAGCAAGCACGACCTGGAAGAAGCGTTCTCGATCGGCCTGTAGCGAAGCGCGCGCAACGCACGAGGCGTGGTGAGACGAAGGGCTTGAGCGAGCCCATCACCTCACGCCCGCAGCTCCTGCGTTGCGTCGGACCACTTCTGCAGCGTGGCCGCCGCAGCACCTGAGTCGATCGACTCAGCCGCCCGTGCGATCCCGGCGGCGATGCGGTCGGCGAGGCTGCCGGTCTCGGCGGCATGCACCGCGATCGCGGCACCGGCGTTGAGCAGGACCGCGTCCCGAACCGGGCCGGCCTCGCCGTCGACGACGCGGCGGAACACCGCGGCGTTGTGCGCCGGGTCGCCGCCGGTGAGGTCTCCGGGTCGAGAACGGGCGATGCCGACGTCGGTCGGATCGAAGACCGATTCGCTGACCTGTCCGTCGGCGACGGCCCAGACCCGCGACGTCGTCGTCGTGGTCAGCTCGTCGAGGCCGTCGTCGCCGCGGAACACCAGGGCGTCGGCACCGCGTCGGGCGAAGACACCGGCCATCAGCGGCGCCATCGCCGGATCGAAGCAGCCGATCGCCGAGGCAGCCGGCTGGGCCGGGTTCGTCAAGGGTCCCAAGAAGTTGAAGAACGTCGGGATCGCCAGCTCGCCCCGCGTCGGGCCGGCATGACGCATCGAACCGTGGAACAAGGCGGCGAAGCAGAACGTGATGCCTGCCCTGCGATAGACCTCGAGCACGCGGTCCGCCGGTACGTCGAGCGCGATCTGCAGGTGCTCGAAGACGTCGGCGGTGCCACTGGCGCTGGACGCCGCGCGGTTGCCGTGCTTGACGACGCCGACCCCGGCCCCCGCGGTCACGACCGCAGCCATCGAGGAGATGTTGACGGTCTTGGCCCGGTCCCCGCCGGTCCCCACGATGTCGACGACCCGGTCGTCCACGTCGAGACGCACCGCGCGACCGAGCATCGCGTCGACGAGCCCCTGCAGCTCCTCCAGCGTCTCGCCCTTGGACCGCAAGGCAACGGCGAACGCGGCGATCTGCGCCGAGGTGGCGTCACCGGCCAGGATCGTGTCCATCGCCCACTGGGTGGCCGAACGATCCAGGTCGGTTCGCTCCACGAGCGTCGTCAGGATCTCGGGCCAGGAGTGAGCCGTCGAATCGCTCATCGCAGTCGCCCGGTCAGGCCGACTGCAGGACACCGCGGGCCATCGCGATGACCGTCTCGGCGAGCCGGATCGGTTCGATCGGATGGGCCAGCGCGGCCTCCGCGCGCGACCACGTCGCCAACCAGGCGTCCTGCGGACGTCCGGTCAGCACCAGCACGGGCGGCGCCTGGTAGATCTCGTCCTTCATCTGGCGAGCGATGCCCATACCGCCGGCCGGCACCGCCTCGCCGTCCAGGATCACCAGATCCGGTTTCGGGCCGATCGAGGCGTCCAGGTGCTGCCAGACGACGGGCTCCGTGGCGACGTCCACGTACTCGAACTCGGGAAGGTCCGGATGCGGACGTCGACCCAGCGCTGAAATGACGGCGGATCGAACGTCCCGATCGTCGCTGTAGACAAGGACACGCAGGGCCTGGTGTTCACTCACTCCGGCATCGTACATAATGGCCACGTGGCCACGACCTCTGTGATTCCTGCATCCCGCCTCCACGGCACCGCGAACCGACCCTCCATGGTGACGGTCGGCACCGTCGTGTGGCTGTCGAGTGAACTGATGTTCTTCGCCGGCCTGTTCGCGGCGTACTTCACGATTCGCAACATCTCACCGAGCCTGTGGGAGCAGTCCACCGCGCTGCTGAACGTGCCGTTCGCGACGGCCAACACCACCGTCCTGGTGCTGTCGTCGGTCACGTGTCAGTTCGGCGTGTTCGCCGCGGAGCGTGGCCGAGCCGGCCGCACCGGCAGCCTGCTGCAGGTCAACCAGTGGGGTATGCGCGAGTGGTTCGTGCTGACCTACATCATGGGCGCGATCTTCATCGGCGGCCAGGCCTTCGAGTACGCCGAGCTGGTCCACCACGGCATCACGATGTCGAGCTCGGTCTACGGCAGCGTGTTCTACCTGGCGACCGGCTTCCACGGCATTCACGTGATCGGCGGCCTGCTGGCCTTCTTGCTGGTCATCGGCCGGACCTACATGGCCCGCAAGTTCACGCACGAGCAGGCCATCAGCGCGATCGTCGTGTCGTACTACTGGCACTTCGTCGACATCGTGTGGGTCGGCCTGTTCGCCGCCATCTACCTGCTGCAGTGACCGCTGCCTGCGGACGACCTGCAGACGACACCGACCGCAGCCTGTCGCCGGATACGGCGCACACGCGGTAACGTCTCCTACGGCCCGTAGTTTCATGGTGCACGGCGTGCGCAATGAAGGGTCACCTAACAGAAGTGTGTCCTGACGTGCGCCGGTACGCTGAGTGAACGGCAGGGCCAGTTGCCCCAAGCCCAGCCTTCAAGCATGGATCTGAAATGAGGTTCTCGGTGCGGAAACTCTCGACCAGACGGCGCCACCGGTTCGCCGGAGCCCTGGTTCTTCTGCTGGGCCTGGTGGTTGCCGGCGGCGCATACGCCGTCGTGGCACCCCAGCCCGCCACTGCCGAACAGGCCACGGCGCGCGACGTCGAAGCCGGCCGTCAGCTGTTCGAGATCGGCTGCGCCTCGTGCCACGGTCTGAACGCCGAGGGCATCGTGACCCAGAGCGGCGGCAACTACGGCCCGTCGCTGATCGGCGTGGGCGCTGCAGCTGTCGACTTCCAGGTCGGCACGGGCCGGATGCCGATGGCGCAGACCGCGCCTCAGGCGCCGCGCAAGAAGGTCGCCTACAACGACGAGGAGATCAAGCAGCTGGCTGCGTTCGTCGCGTCCCTGGCCCCCGGCCCCGCGATCCCCGGTGATGAGTACACCGACATCGACGCCGCCACCGAGGACGACGTCCGTGAGGGTGGCGAGATCTTCCGCACCAACTGCACCGCCTGCCACAACGCGGTC
>DATMSF010000326.1:0-1859 GCA_035565535.1 Aeromicrobium sp. | reverse complement strand
CTCGCGACCCAAGCTCAAGGGTCTGCGCCCAGGTACGCAGAACTGGTTGCGCGATCGGATCGCCTGAAGCGTCACTTCTGCTGCGCGGGCGGTCGCCAGCAGGCGGCCAGCATTGCTGCCGTTCCGACGACACCGGCAGCGAAGGCGCCGACACCCCACTGCCAACCCACCAGATCTTCGCGGATGCCGAACGCCTCGTCGAGCGACCACGTGCCCGGACCCAGGATCGCCAGGCTGGTCAGCGCTGCCGCGACGAGCATGACGTACTCGTAACCGTCCTTGAAGATGAAGAAACCGTTGGAACGGTGGACGGTCGCGAACGCCGTCGCCATGACGCCGATCGCCCCGGCGGCCGCCAACGGCGTCAACAGACCCGCCAACAGGGCGGCACCGACGGCCAGCTCCAGGTACGTCGACACGACGGCATGGACGCGCGCCGGCCGCAGACCCAGACTCGCGAACCAGCGGGTGGTGCCGTCGAGACCCCCGGCTCCGAATCCGTGGTTCCACCCGTGCAGCACGAAGATCACACCGAGCACGACACGCAGGATCAGCAAGGACAGGTCGGCATCCATGGCATCACTGTAGAGAGCCGGGCATCACAGTAGTGACCGGGGCGGATCGAGCAACCAGGTCCTGACCGGTTCCGCGTGCAGCTGCAGACCGCCGGAGTCGCGCCGCACGGTGGTGCGCATCCGTTCGTCCGAGGTGACGCCGTCGAGCCAGATGTCGAACGCGGCCGCTACCTGCAGGGCCATCCCGCCCAACGCATCGAGCTCCTGGTGGCCGTGGAGACGGACACCCAGGTCGACCTGCGCCATGGCATCGAGGCCGTAGCGCTCCAGGACTCCCAGCAGGTGGGCCGTCTCGACGCCGTAACCCGACACGAACGGCATGTCGAGCAGCGCCTCGCGGCTGAACGCGACCTCTCCGGCCAGCGGCTGGGCGAAACCGGCCAGCAGGGGCGCCCGCCGGGCGATCAGCGGCCGCGCGACGAGCTCGGTGACGCGCCCGCCGCCCGTGACGCGGCTCTCGGACTCCTCGGCCGATCCGTTCCACGGGCGGTCGTAGAACCCCTTGACGAAGACCAGGGCGTCGTCGGACAGCAGCGTGTGGAGCAGCGCGAGCGGGAAGCCGGGGTCGAAGTCGACGACATCGGCGTCGAGGAAGACCCCCACGTCGCCCGTCATGCGCGCCACACCGACCCGCATGGCGCCCCCCTTGCCGGTGTCGGGGTCGTCGGTCATCGTCACGACAGTCGCACCGGCGGCACGAGCGACGTCGGCCGTACCGTCCTCGGAGCGTGAGTCGATCACCAGCACCTCGTCGAGCAGGTCCCCGAGGTCGGCCAGCGAGGCCAGGATGGCCGGCAGCGTGGCCTCCTCGTTCCGCGAGGGCAGGATCGCGCTGATACGGCGCCCGCGCTTGAGCGCTTCGACGTAGGCGGCGGTGACAGCCGGCCGGTCGAACGTGTGGTCGGCGAACCAGTCGGCGAGCTCAGACGAGTCCACGGACGGTCCTCAACGGTTCGCGATCGCCGCGGATGCCGGCGACGATCTCCAGGGCTTGCCGGGTGGCGAGCACGTCATGGGTGCGGAACGCCGCGGCACCCGCGCGGGCGGCGACGGCGGTCGCGGCCAACGTCGCAGGGCGCCGTTCGTCGGCCGGCACCCCGCCGAGCATCTCGCCGAGGAACGACTTGCGCGAGATCGCCATCAGCACGGGCCATCCGGTGGCGACCAGTTCGTCGATACGGCGCAGGATCTCCAGCCCGTGACGGGTGTTCTTGCCGAAGTCGTGAGTGGGATCGATCAGCAGTCCGTCGCGCGGCACCCCACGGTCGACCAACGACTGTGCGG
>DATMSF010000325.1:0-12474 GCA_035565535.1 Aeromicrobium sp. | reverse complement strand
TCTGGTCGTAGATCTGGCGCAGCACCGGCGCCATCTTGTTGCTGACGCGGCCCGCGACGATCATCAGGTCGGCCTGGCGTGGGCTGGGTCGGAACACCTCCATGCCGAAGCGCGAGGAGTCGAACCGCGGGGCACCGAACGTCATCATCTCGATGGCGCAGCAGGCCAGTCCGAACGTGGCCGGCCAGAACGACGCCTTGCGCATGTAGCCGGCCAGGCCCTCGACCGTGCTCAGCAGGACACCGCTGGGGAGCTTCTCTTCAAGACCCATGACTCAATCCCACTCCAATCCGCCGCGCCGCCACACGTAGGCGTACGCGATGAACACCGTGACCATGAACAGCGCCATCTCGGCCAGCGCGAACCAGCCGAGCGAGTCGAAGGCGACCGCGAACGGGTACAGGAAGATGATCTCGATGTCGAAGACGATGAACAGCATCGCGATGATGAAGTAGCGGATCGAGATGCGGCCGCCGCCCTCGGGCAGCGGGCTGGGTTCGATACCCGATTCGTAGCGGTCGAGCTTGGCTCGGTTGTACCGCTTGGGGCCGGTGATGCCAGCCATCACGACGCTGAAGACGGCGAATCCCGCGGCCAGGACACCCAGCGCGAGGATCGGTGTGTACTCGTTCACCGGTGACCTCCCTCGTGCGCTTGTGAATCGATTCACAACGTGCTTCAGGTCACACCTTACGCCCCGATGCAGCGGCCTGTAACTAAGGTCACACTAAGTCGTCGACGACCACGGTCGGCTCGTGTGTCACCGGGAAGTTCACCGACGCCGCGATGAAGCAGTTCTGGCTCGCTTCGCGATGAATGTCGCGGGCCGTCCCGACCATCGACGCCTCGGACACGCTCACGCGGGGCCGCAGCACGACCGAGGTGAATCGGCCACCTTGCCCGGCCTGCGCCATCGTCCCGACCGGGCTGTCGGTGTACGCCGTCACGACCACGCCGTGGGTGACGGCCGAGTGCAGGTAGGACAACAAGTGGCACTGGGCCAGCGCGGCCACCAGCAGCTCCTCAGGGTTCCACCGCGTGGCGTCACCGCGGAAGGTCGGATCGGCCGACCCCCACAGGTCGGGCTTGCCGTCAGCCGACAGCAGCACCTGCCGGTCGTAGTCGCGGTACCCGCTGGTGCCCGTCCCGCGGTTGCCCTGCCAGACGATGTCGAGTTCGTACCGGTGCTCCACGAGCTCACCTCACCGCGGCTTGAACGCGTGGTGGAGGGCGACGATGCCGGCCGACAGGTTGTGCCAGTCCACCGGACCCCATCCGGCCGCCACCATGCGCATCGCGAGGGAACGTTGATCGGGCCACGAGCGGATCGACTCGGCCAGGTACACGTACGACTCGGGGTTCGACGACACGGCACGCGCGATCGCCGGCAGCGCCTGCATCAGATAGTTGACGTACACGGTGCGAAACGGCGCCCACGTCGGGGTGCTGAACTCGCACACGACGATCCGACCGCCCGGCCGCGTGACCCGCAGCATCTCCTGCAGACCCGCGTGCGGATCGACGATGTTGCGCAGCCCGAACGAGATCGTGACGGCGTCGAACGTGTCGTCGGCGAACGGCAACCGAGTACCGTCACCGGCGGTGAACGGCAGGTCCGGCCGCCCCTGCTTGCCGACCTGGAGCATGCCGACGGAGAAGTCGCACGGCACCACGAAGGCGCCGGCCTCGGCGAACGGCGCCGACGACGTTCCCGTGCCGGCGGCCAGGTCCAAGATCGCCTCGCCGGGCCGCGGGGCCACCAGCTCGACCACGCGTTTTCGCCAGCGGCGGTCCTGTCCCATCGACAACACGTCGTTGGTCAGGTCGTACCGCTTCGCGACGGTGTCGAACATGCGCGCGACGTCGCGGGGATCCTTGTCCAGACCGGCTCGGCTCACTCCGTAACTGTGCCACGAGTAGGCTCGGAGTTTGTGAGCAACCCCGCAGCCGGAGACGGCGAACCCGCAGCCGGACGGTGGGACCCGATCGTCGGTCCCCTCGTCGCCCGCACGCTGCGGATCGACGATCCGGGCGCTCTGCTGGCGCTGCTTCCCGACGCGGACGGCGTCGCCTGGGTGCACAACACCGACGGCCTGGTCGGCTGGGGGCGTGCCGCCCAGATCGAGGTCAGCGGTCCGGACCGGTTCACCGAGGCCCAGCAGTGGTGGAACGACGTCATGGCGTCGGCCGTCGTCCGCGACGACCTCGACCTGCCCGGCTCGGGCCTGGTGGCGTTCGGGACGTTCACGTTCGCCGACGAGTCGGCGGCCACCAGCACGCTCATCGTTCCGGAGATCGTCGTCGGTCGACGCGGCAGCGACAGCTGGGTCACGCTGATCGGAGCGGGCCTCAGCGGTGTGCCGCCGCTGACTGCGCACGACGAGCCGCCGCATCCCGAGCCGACGTTCAGCGACGGCTCGGTCGACGGCGTCGCGTGGCAGCGACTGGTCGCCGAGGCCGTCGACCGCATCGCTCAGCACGACCTGGACAAGGTGGTGCTGGCTCGCGACCTGGTGGCGACGTTGGACGAGCCTCTCGACGTCCGTGCGCCGTTGAGCCGACTCGCGGCCGAGTACCCCAGCTGTTGGACGTTCCACGTCGACGGCTTCTTCGGGTCGACCCCCGAGATGCTGGTGCGACTGGAGCGCGGGCTGGTCACGTCGCGGGTGCTGGCCGGGACCATCCGCCGCACGGGAGACGACACGCACGACATGGCGCTGGCCGGAACGCTCGCGCAGTCCAGCAAGGACCTAGAGGAGCACGAGTACGCGGTGCGGTCGGTCGCCGACGCGCTCTCCCCGCACTGCTCGAGCATGAACGTGCCCGAGGCGCCGTTCGTGCTGCACCTGCCGAACGTGATGCACCTGGCCACCGACGTCACGGGCGTGCTCCGCGGCGACGCAGGCGCGTTGATGCTGGCCGCGGCGTTGCATCCTTCTGCGGCGGTCGGCGGCACTCCGACCGACGACGCCGTTCGCCTGATCGCCGAGATCGAGGGACTCGACCGCGGCCGCTACGCCGGTCCGGTCGGCTGGATCGGCGCCCGCGGCGACGGCGAGTGGGGCATCGGTCTGCGCTCGGCCGTCATCGACGAGTCCGGTACCAGCGTCCGCCTGTTCGCCGGCTGCGGCATCGTCGCCGACTCCTCCCCCGCCGACGAGCTCGCCGAGTCCGACGCCAAACTCATCCCCATCCGCGACGCCCTGACCCCCCTCAAGAGTCACTAGTTCCCCCTCGCGAGTCACTCATTCCCGCTCGCGAGTCACTTGTTCCCGCTGAAGAGTCACTGATTCCGTCCGAGGAGTCACTGAGTTCGCCAGGTCGACGTCAGGCAGTGGCATCGATCATGGTTGGTCACCGGCACGACACCGGCACCACGTGACTCGCGGGTGGGAATACCTGACTCGGCACCGGGAATGAGTGACTCGCGAGCGGGAATTGGTGACTCGTCAGCGGTAGATGAGGGCGGGGACGGTCAGGCCCAAGATGCGGGCGGCGAGGAGGCGGTGCAGGCCGTCGAGGTGCCACCAGTCGCCTTCCTGCACGACGTCGGTGATGCGGACGGGCTTGATCGGTTCGCCCGCGTGCAGGTGTCGGACGTACCAGTTGACCTTCGCGGCGCCGACGGCCAGCTGCTTGGTCATCACGACGGTGTGCGGGGCGAGCGCGATCGTCTGCTTGGTCGAGGTCAGCGACGTGCGGTCGCCGATGTCGAGCTTGCCCGCGTGCACCACGGCGAGCCACAGCAGCCGCCGGGTCGGGACCAGCTTGCCGTCGGTCAACCGCGTGAACGAGTCGAGACGTTCCTGCGCGTCGTCGTCGAGGTCGGTGGGCGGGTCCGCCAGCTTGGGGCCGAGCTTCGGCAGGCGGACCACGGGGTCACACCCCCTCGGGCGTGGCGACGTCGACCGGCGCCGGGACCGGGTGGCGCGGCTCGATCGAGTCACCCGACGACGTGCCGGTCAGTCGCCGCTTGATCCACGGCGCAGCATGCCCGGCCGCCCAGGCCAGGTTCGACACCCCGTGGTGCTCGCCCAGCTCCGCGGGCCGCAGGTCGTGCTCGACACCCAACGCGTCGAGCACGGCGATCGCCATGCGTTGGTGGCCCGAGGCCGACATGTGCATGCGGTCCTCGTCCCACATGCGGGCGTCGCGGTACTCGCGCAGGCGCCAGAAGTCCACGAGCGTCGTGCCGTGCCGGTCGGCGATCTCACGGACCAGCTCGTTGTAGATCGCGAACCGGCCGCGCAGCGCCCCGAACACCGGATGCCCGCCGGGGTCGTACGCGGTGAACAGCATCACGTGCGCGCCGCCGGCGACCAGACGTTCGACGGCGGCGTCGTACTCGGACAACAGTCCGTCGAGGTCGACCCGAGGACGCAGCACGTCGTTGGCACCGGCGTACAGCGTGACCAGGTCGGGCCGCATCGCCAACGCCGGATCGAGCTGCTCGGCGATGATCGGTCGCAGCTTGCGTCCACGGATGGCCAGATTGGCGTACTCGAACCCCGGCTCGTGCCGCGCCAGCACCGCGGCGGCCCGGTCGGCCCAGCCACGCACGCCGTTCGGCAACGTTGCGTCGTGGTCGCCGACGCCCTCGGTGAACGAGTCGCCCAACGCGACGTACCGACGAAACCTCACCCGCCAACCCTAACCGGCGCCACGCGCATGAGCTCAGACCCAGCGTCAGCCGACCTCAGTCGAGGACGTATCGCGCACCCATCCGGGTCAACAACTCCTGATGGTCCTTGTACCACTCCACGGTTCGGCGAACACCCTCGGAGAAGTCGATCTTGGGGACGTACCCGAATTCGTGCAACTTCGTGGAATCGAGGAACTGATCTGGGATCTCGATGAAGTTCGGCGGCTTCGGGATCGTGACAGGTTCCAGATTCGTCCCCAGCACGTCGGCCACCTCATTGATGACCTGACGCACGCTGCGGATGTTGCTGTAGCCCTCGACCGGCATCCCGTCGGTGTAACCGCCGACGTTGTACGCGGCCCAGCCGTACGTACCTCGGCCGGTCGGCATCTCGCCCTGGTAGTGGCGGTCGACGTTCTCCGCCAGGTGCAGATACGCGTCTACGACGTCGTCGACGTAGATGTACTCACGCAGCACGTCGGCGTTGCCCAAGTTGATGACCGGGGGACGACCGTTCAACATGCGCAGGCTGGTGCGCGGGATCAGGCGCGAGAAATTGAGATCGCCTGCTCCGTAGATGTTGCAGCTTCGGACGATCAGAATCGGCACGTCGTACTGGAACCCGTACGTCTGAGCAATCAGGTCGGCTGCTGCCTTCGACGCGCTGTAGACGTCCATGCCACGTAGAGCGTGACCCTCGCGGTACGGAAGCCCTTCGGGATCGTCGGCATCGGCGTGGTCGCCATAGGACTTGTCCGTCGATGCGATCAGCACCCGGGGGATCTGGTCGACGCGGGCGACCTCCAGGAGGTTCAACGTGGGCAGCACGTTGTTGTGGAACGTACTCATAGGAGCGTTGGCCGCTTCGCCGACGACCGCTGACGCGGCCAGGTGGAAGATCGTGTCGATCTGGTGGCGGTTGCAGATGCGTTGAACTTCGGCGAAGTCGTCCATCTCGCAGACTTCGATGTCGGGTCGCACGTCGAAGTTCATCAGCTCAGACGTCGGTGCTGGACGCTGATGCCTGACCGTGACCGTGACGACAGCGCCGCGACGGATCAAGGTCTCCGCCGCGTTGCTGGCGACGAAGCCGTCTCCGCCAGTGATCAGGACCCGCTTGCCGTACCAGAAGTCGTCCACCAACCATGCCTCTCTCAGAAGAGTCCCCGATGTGACACCGCAGCCTACAATGACCTTCGCTCGAACGTGCCGATGCAGCGCCGGCGTCCGCCGAGCGTCCCGGCCACTTGCACGATCTCGTCCCGGACGGAGCAGCTCCTACTTCAGCGTCTGCTTGCCACCGTGGATCATCGTGATCATCTTCATCGCCTTGGCGTCGGTCTTCGCGTCGCGGTCGAACGAGATCAGATTCATCATCGGCTTGAACTTCTGCCGCGTGATGGCCTTGGAGTACGTGAACTCCTTGAGGCCGTCGGGTCCGTGGATCCGGCCGAAGCCCGACTCGCCGACACCACCGAACGGCAGTGACGGGACACCCGCGAACGCCGTGACCGCGTTGATCGACGTCATGCCCGATCGGATCTGCCGAGCAATCTCCATGCCGCGCTTCTTGGAGAACACCGCGCCGGCCAAGCCGTACTTGGTGGCGTTGGTGCGCTCGATCGCCTCGTCCATGCTCTTGACCGGATTGATCGCCAGCGTGGGCCCGAACGTCTCCTCGGTGATCTCCGTGGAGTCCTCGGGAACGTGGGTCAGGATCGTCGGCTGGACGAACCGCTCACCGATCGCGTCCGGACCGCCGAGCACGACGTTCGCGCCCTTGTCGACGGCGTCCTGCACGTGGCTGCGAATCACGTTGATCTGCGAAGGCATCGTGATGGGGCCGATCTTGGCCTCGTCGTCGGCGCCGGCCCGCAGCCCCTTGGCCTGGGACAGGATCTCGCTGACGAACGGCTCGAACACCTTCTCGTGCACGTAGACGCGCTCGGTGCCGATGCAGGTCTGGCCGGCGTTGGCCATGCCGGCCCACAAGGCGGCCTCCGCGGCCTTCTCAAGGTCGGCGTCCTCGTCGACGATCAGCGAGTCCTTGCCACCGGCCTCGATGATGACGGGCGTCAGGTTCTCCGCGCAGGCCGCCATGACCTTCTTGCCCGTCGGGCCCGAGCCGGTGAACGCGAGCTTGCCGATGTCGGCCTTGCACAGCGCGTTGCCGGTCTCGCCCAGGCCCGTGACGACCTGGAACACCGGTCGTCCACCGACGACCTCGCTGAACGTGTGCGCGAGCCACGCCCCCACACCCGGCGTGTACTCGCTGGGCTTGAAGACGACGGCGTTGCCGGCGGCCAGCGCGTACGCGATGGAACCGCACGGGGTGAACACGGGGTAGTTCCACGGGCCGATGACGCCGACGACGCCCAACGGCTTGTACTCGACGTACGCCGCCTGGTTGATCATCATCAGGCCCGACTTGACCTTCTGCTGACCCAGCACCTTCTTGGCGTTCTTGGCCGCCCACGCAATGTGGTCGATCGCGAGCACGATCTCCAGCTGGGCGTCGCTGTGGGGCTTACCGGTCTCCTGGTGCGAGACCTCGGCCAGCTGGGCGATGCGGCGGGTGATGACGCTGCGCCACGTCAGCAGGTACTCGGCCCGCTCGTTGAAGCTCAACGCGCCCCACCAGGCGGCGCCTTCGTGCGCACGCGCGACGGCGGCGTCGACGTCCTCCTTGGTGTGGATCGGGTACGTGCCGACGACGTCGCCGTTCGCGGGGTTGAGCGAGTCGAAGGTGTCGTTGCTGTTCAGGGCCTCGTCCATGGACGGGTTGACGACTGCGGTCATGATGCTCCTCACCCGCGCCTCAGGCGCGGGACTCCTTGATGAGATCGGCGGCCTTCTCGCCGATCATGATGGTGGGTGCGTTGGTGTTGCCACGCGGCACGCGCGGCATCACGGAGGCATCGGCGACGCGAAGTCCTTCGATGCCGTGAACTTTCAGGTCGGGGCCCACGACGCTGCCCTCGATCGTGCCCATCGCGCAGGTGCCGACGGGGTGGTACAGCGTCTGCGACATCCGACGGATGCCCGCCTCGATCTGGTCGTCGGTCGGATCGAGCGTCTCGGGGATCCACGGAGCCCCGATGTAGCCGCGGAACGGCTGCTGGCGGCTGACGTCGACCAGACGCCGCGCTCCGGCCACCATGGCGTCGAGGTCGGTCCGGTCGTCGAAGTAGGCCGGGTCGATCTCGGGATGCCACGTCGGGTCGGCCGAGCGCAGCCGGATGTGTCCCTTGCTCTCGACTCGCACGAGGCACGCGGCGACCGTGGCGGCGTTGCGCACCGGCTCGTGCTCGCCGTTGTCGTAGAACCCGGTGGGGACGACGAAGATCTGGATGTCGGGATCGTCCAGGTCGTCGCGGCTGGCGAAGTAGCCGCCGGCCTCGCCGATGTTCGACGCGAGCGGACCCTTGCCCGTGGCCTTCCACCGCAGCAGGTTCCTCATGCTCAGCTGGCCGGCCAGGTCGGTCGTGCGCTGGGTGTAGTACATCAACCCGCCGACGGGGTGGTCCTGCAGGTTCTGGCCGACACCGGGTGAGTCGACGACGACGTCGATGCCGTGCTCACGCAGGTGGGCTCCGGGTCCGATGCCGGAGAGCATCAGCAGGTGCGGGCTGTTGATGGCGCCGCCGGACAGCACGATCTCGCCCTCGGCCCGGACCGTGATCTCCTCGCCGCCTGACCGGTAGACCACGCCGGTGGCACGACCGCTGTCGGTGAGGATCTTGGTGACGAACGCGCCGGTGCGCACCGTGAAGTTGGGGCGATCCATCGCGGGGCGGATGAACGCGTCGGCGACCGACCAGCGGCGGCCGTTCTTGCACGTCACCTGGTACTGGCCCACCCCCAGCTGACTCTCGCCGTTGAAGTCGTCGGTGCGCTTGAAGCCGTCGGCGACGGCCGCCTCGACCCACGCATCGCTGAGCTCGTGGGTGTAGACGCGGTCCTCGACGTGCAACGGGCCGTCGGTGTTGTGGAACTGGTCGCTCAGGCGCTGGTTGCCCTCGGACTTCTTGAAGTAGGGCAGCACGTCGTCGTAGCCCCAGCCGGTGGCTCCGTAGGCGTCGCGCCACTCGTCGAAGTCGGCTCGGGCACCGCGGATGTAGATCATCGCGTTGAGCGACGAGCAGCCGCCCAGCGCCTTCATGCGCGGCCACGTCTTGCGGCGGCTCTCGAGCTGTTTCTGCGGCGTGGTGCGGTAGTTCCAGTCGAGCTTGGTGCGGAACATCGTCGCGAATCCGGCGGGCAGCTTGATCATCTCGTCGTCGTCGGCCGGCCCGGCTTCGAGCAGCAGCACCCGGACCTGCGGGTCCTCGGCCAGGCGGGCGGCGACGACGCCACCGGCGCTGCCGGACCCGATGACGATGTGATCGAAGGTTTCCTCCGCCATGCCAGCCTCTCGCCTGAACGTCACTGCGAACGTACGCCGACCCGCTACGGGTGACGTGCACCACAACCTACTGCCAGTATGACTCTGACACAACTGCTGTCAACGTCGTGCGGCGGGTCGTGCGAATCAGACGCCGACGGCGCGCGCCAGGCGGGCAGCCAGGTCACGGCGCGAGGCTCGGTCGACGGCGACTTCGACGACCTCGATGCCGGACGGCGGCGCGGCGAGCGCAGCGGCCAGCTCGTCGACCGACAGGCGCCGGTGCGGGATCCGGTAACCGGCGCACAGCGCGGCGAGGTCGGCGCCCGTCGGCGTCGCGTAGACCCGCTCGAACGCCGCCGCGTACTCCGGCGAGCCCTGTTCGAGGGTGCTGAAGATGCTGCCGCCGTCGTCGTTGGCCACCACGATCGTCAGGTCGGGTCGCGGCTCGTCCGGTCCGATCAGCAATCCGTTGCTGCCGTGCAGGAACGTCAGGTCACCGACGAACGCGACCGCTCGGGTGAACTCGTGGGCCAGCGCGGCGCCGACCGCGGTCGACGGCAGCCCGTCGATCCCTGCCAGTCCACGGTTGCCGAGGACGGTGCGATGGCCCGACGTGCCGCCGACCAGGTCCAGGTCCCGGATCGGATTGGACGATCCGACGACCAGCAGCCCGCCGTCCGGGACCGAGCGGTCGACGATCCGCGCGACGTCGTACGGCGTGGTGCCGTCGAGCTCGTCCTCGATCGCCCCAGCTGCCTCACGCCCGGCGCGGCGCCACTGCTCGAGCCATTCGGGGTCACCCTCGCCCTCGATCTGCACCGCGGGGACGAACGCGACGTTGCTTCCGGCCGGAACGGGGAACGTGGACCGGTCGCCCACGTGGACCACCACGACGTCCTTGCGGGCCAGCAACGCGGTGACGGGGCGGGACAGCGTGGCATGACCGAACGACACGACCCGCTCGATCCGGTCGGCCAGGTCGGGACGCTGCAACAACAGGCGGTACGGGCCGATCGCGTTCGTGCTCGACCTGGCGCCGGACGTCGGCTCGGCCAGCAACGGCCAGCCGGCGGTCTCGGCGAGGTCGGCCGCGGCCCGGCCGGAGCCGTCCCCGGCGACCACGACCGTGCGGCGGACGTTCCCGACGCCGACCGGCCGGAGTGCCGACGGCTCCGGTGGTGGCACACGTGTGGCGTCGAGCTGCCAGTCGACCGGCTCGACCAGCGGCTCGTCGAGCTCGACGTTCAGGTGTTGCGGCCCGCTCGTCGTCGCGAGGGTGTCGACGTCGTCCAGGAACGGCACCCCGGGGAAGATCTCGCGCTGGTCGGTGGTCTGGTTCGCGCCGGTGCCGCGCAGGCGCGCCGGTCGGTCGGCGGTGACCGCCAGGACCGGCACGTGCGCGTGGAGCGCCTCGAGCAGCGCCGGGTGCAGATTGGTGACGGCCGTCCCGGAGGTCGTCACGACCGGCACGGTTCGGCCCTGCACCTTGGCCAGACCCAACGCGAGGAACGCCGCCTCGCGTTCGTCGACTCGCACGTGCAGGCGGATCAACCCTCGGGCGTCGGCGGCGTGCAGGGCGAGCGCAAGAGGCCCCGAGCGGGACCCGGGGGCCAGCACGGCGTCGGTCACCCCCACGACGATCAGTCGTTCGACCAGACGTCGGGCGGTCTCGATCGCGCTCATGCCATCAGATCCTGCACCCGGGCGAGCCGCTGCTGCCATCGGGTGTCGGTCTCGGCGTCGGCGGCGACCTGTGCGAATGCGGCTTCGTCCAGTGCCACGCGGCCGACCGGCAGGTATCCGTCGACGGGCCTCAGCGGTGTCGCGACCACGTCACCCGCGAGCAGCGAGGTGGTGGCCAGGCCGCACGCGTGCGGCAGCTCGGGCAGGGCGGCGGCCAGCGCCAGGCCCGCCGCGAGGCCGACCGACGTGTCGACGGCGCTGGAGACCACGACGGGCAGGCCGATCCGTTCGGCGATGTCGAGGCAGGACCACACGCCGCCCAGCGGCTGGACCTTGAGGACGGCGATGTCGGCGGCGTCGAGGGCGACGACGCGGAACGGGTCGGCGGCGCGCCGGATCGATTCATCCGCGGCGATCGGCACGTCGACCCGGCGACGGACCGCGGCCAGGTCCTCGACAGCGGCGCAGGGTTGCTCGACGTACTCGAGCCCTCCCGCCGCACGGTCGAGCTCGGTGATCGCCGCGACGGCCGCGTCGACGTCCCACCCGCCGTTCGCGTCGACCCGCACGTGCCCGTCGGCGCCGAGGGCGTCGCGCACCGCCTCCACGCGAGCGATGTCGTCGGCCAGGAGCTGCCCGCACTCGGCGACCTTGACCTTCGCCGTCGCGCACCCGGACTCGCGCACGATCCGCGCCGCGTGCTCAGCGTCGACGGCCGGAACCGTGCAGTTGACGGGCACCTGCGCGCGAACCGCCTCGGGCCAGGCGCGCTGCGCCGAGTCGATCGCCGCCCGCAGCCACGGCACGCAGTCGGCGTCGCCGTAGTCGAGGAAAGGGCTGAACTCGGCCCACCCCGCCGACCCTTCGACCACCATTCCCTCGCGCCGCGTCACCCCACGGAACCGCGTCGGCATCTCGATCGCGAACGTCCTGAACTGCACCCCCCGACCCTAGTCCGTCAGATGAGGTCGACGAGCTGGCCGCGCAGGGCGCCGTCGGGGACGAAGGCTTGGGCCACCTCGCCCAGACCGTCGATCGTCAGCTCCCCGTCGTCCGGGCCGGCGTACATCGACTGGCCGCGTTGAAGGGTGAGGCGTTGACCTGCGGCGTTGACGACCTGGACCTGGCCGCCGGTGCACATCAGGATCCGATCACCGCTGCCGGGGAGCCGGGTGCCGGACGGGTGGACGGTCGACGCCTGCGCGACCGCGAGTGCGAACTCCTCGACGTCGGGGGCGAACACCTCGGTGGAGTCGCCGAACATCAGCGGCGTCACCCGTGCCAGTCGCGACATGCCTTCGTCCAGGCAGCGCACCAGCTCCGACGGGTTGATGTGCTTGGACGTCAGCCCGCCGCGCAGCACGTTGTCACTTGCGGCCATCACCTCGACGCACAGCCCGCGCAGGTGGGCGTGGATGATGCCGTCAGCCAAGAACGCAGCTTCCCCGGGTTCCAAGGTCAACCGGTTCAACAGCAGTGCGACGACCAGGCCGATGTCGTCCGGATGGTGCTCGGAGATCTCGACCACCGTCGCATAAGCGCGCTTGATGTCGATGTTCTCCTCGACCAGGTGACGGCACCGCGCCACGACGCCGTGGATCTGCTCGACCGGGACCGCACCGCCGAGCAGGTCCTCGACCAACCGCACGATCGTGGCGAACCCCGGCTCGGCCGACAGCGTCGCCGCGAGTCGGCGCGTCAGCGGCAGGTCCAACGTCTGCAGCACGCGCAGGATCTCGGCGGTGGGCCGGAACCCGACGAG
>DATMSF010000324.1:0-6652 GCA_035565535.1 Aeromicrobium sp. | reverse complement strand
CTGACCGGAATCGGCTACGCCGGTGCCCAGGTGTTCCCGATGGCGATGCTTCCCGACGCGGCAGCACACGACGCGCACCGCTCCGGGCAGAACCGCATCGGGGTCTACACCGGGGTGTGGACCGCGGGCGAGACGCTGGGGTTGGCACTGGGACCGGCGCTGTTCGCGATCGTGATCGCGCTCGGTGGCTACGAGTCGTCGACCGCCGGTGTCGACGTCACGCAGTCGTCGAGTGCTGCCTGGGCCATCCGGATCGGCTTCGGTCTGCTGCCGGCGCTCCTGGTGCTGACCAGCCTGCTGTTCCTGCCGCGTTACCGGCTCGATGAGAGGCTCGAACGATGAGTCCCGATGACGTCGAGTCCCGCCTCGAGCAGCTGCGGGCGAACGACTTGCCCACCCACGGCGGCCGAACACTGGCCTACGTCTACGACTCCGGCTCGTCCGACGCGGACGCGATCGGCCGACACGCTCTGGCGATGTACGCCAACAGCAACGGGCTGGATCCCACTGCGTTCCCCAGCCTGTTGACGATGGAGCGCGAGCTGATCCATCTGGCTCGCGACCTGTTCCACGGCCCCGGAGCCGTCGGCACCGTGACGTCGGGCGGCACCGAATCGATCCTGCTGGCCGTCCAGACCGCCCGCGATGCCGCAGGCGTGCCCGATCCGGTGATGATCGTGCCCACCACGATTCACGCCGCGTTCCACAAGGCCTCGCACTACTTCGGCGTGCGTCGTGTGCCGGTGGACGTCGACCCCACGACGCAACGCGCCGACCCCGCCGCGATGGTGCGGGCGATGGACGAGCACGCGGGTCACGTCGCGCTCGTGGCCGTCTCCGCCCCGTCGTACGCCCACGGCGTCATCGATCCGGTCCAGGAGGTGGCCGCCGCGGCCCGCGAGCGAGGGTTACGCCTCCACGTCGACGCGTGCATCGGCGGGTGGGTGCTGCCGTGGGCCGAGGAGCTCGGCCGCGACGTTCCACCGTGGGACTTCCGCGTCGACGGCGTCACGAGCATCTCGGCGGATCTGCACAAGTACGGGTACACGCCGAAGGGCGCCTCGCTGCTGCTCCATGCCACGGCCGACCTGCGTCGGGCGCAGTTCTTCGCCAGTGCCGACTGGCCCGGCTACACGATGCTGAACTCCACGACCCAGTCCACCAAGTCCGGCGGCCCGCTCGCCGCTGCCTGGGCGGTCGTGCAGACCATCGGCCGTGACGGCTACCGCGACTTGGTGGCCCAGACGCTCAAGGGGGTGGACGCCTTGGTCGACGGCATCGGGTCGATCCCCCACCTGCGGCTCGCGACGACCCCCGACTCGACCCTCGTGACCGTGTACGCCGACGAGTCCTGCGACGTGTTCACGATCAGCGACCTGATGCTCGAACGGGGTTGGTTCGTGCAGCCGCAGATGTCGTTCGGATCGCTTCCGCCGTCGCTGCACCTGACGGTGTGCGCTGCCACCGCGTCTGCCGTGCCCGAGCTGCTCGACGCCCTGCGCGCAGCGGTCGACCAAGCCGTCTCGGCCGGGCCGATCGTCGTCGACGCCGAGTTGCGCGCGGCGGCTGCGGCCATCGATCCGCAGACGCTCGACGACGCGGCGTTCGACGGTCTGCTCGCCCTCGCCGGCCTCGGCGGCGAAGGTGGAGTGACCGTGCCCGACCGGATGGCGCCGGTCAACGCACTGCTGGACGTGGCGCCGGCCGCGCTGCGCGAAGCACTGCTGATCGCCTTCCTGGACAGACTGAGTCGATGACGTCGCAGGTACCGCCGTCCGACGCCGACGAGATCGAGCAGTTCTGGGAGCTGGCCCGGAACCGCCTGCGCACCAACCCTGTACCGGGGTACTTCCCGCCCTCGTCGCTCGACGCGTTGGCACCGCCCGCCTGGGCGTTCGGGGCCACGGTCGACCATGCCGACGAGCTGCTCCGGCTGGTCCTGGACGGGACCAAGACGGCGACCGCGAGTGCCCTGTGGGACTACGAGGTCGACGACGAGCCGGTGCCAGGTGTCGGCGACCTGTCGATCATCCTCGACGGCCGCGGCCATCCGCGCGCGCTGCTCGAGATCATCGACGTGCGGATCGTGCCGTTCGGCGACGTCGACGCCGATCACGCCTTCGCAGAGGGCGAGGGGGACCGGTCGCTGTCCCACTGGCGCGACGTCCACCGACACTTCTTCACCACGTTCGCAGCCCACGACCGCGGGTTCGACGAGCAGATGCCGGTGGTGACCGAACGTTTCGTGCTGCGGTTCCCCTGAGGAGACAGCGATTCTCCTCCGGCGGATCTGACGATAGGGTCCCTTTCATGACGGAACAGCCGAACCCGCCCCAGCCGGTCAACCCCTTCAAGGGAATTCCCGCCCGCGACGTCTGGCGTGACGTCGTCGCCCTGGGCCTGCTCGTCGCCGCGTTGTTCTACGACTGGAGCCAGGGCGACTCCGGTGCCGAGCTGTGGTACGTCGACATCGCGACGGTCGTCGCCATCACCGGCCTGAGCCTGACCTACCTGGCCAAGCTCGGGGTGCTCGGGCCGAGCTGGACGTCGGGGGCCAGCCAGCTGTACCGCCTGGCTTCGGCGTTGCCGTACGCGTTGGCCGTGCTGGCCGTGGTGATTCTCGACATCGCCGACGATCGAGCCGTCGGCGTCGGCGTCGCCGTCGGTCTCGCGGGGGCAGTCCTGGTGGCCCAACCGCGCACTCACGAGCTGCCCGCAACCGTCCTGGCGCCGAGCGACGGCCTGTGGCTGCGGATCACGGCGGTGCTCACGGCCGCCGCAGCGTTGATGATCGTCCTGTCGACCCTGCTGTTCATCGACGACCTGGACGACCGCGGCACCAACGTGGCCGGCATCATCATCTTCGTGCTGGCCGGCGTGATCGTCGCGGCCGCACTCCTCCTTCCGGCCTTGGGTGTTCTGCGCGGACGCCCCCAGAGCGTCGCGCTCGTCGCCGGCATCGGCTTGGCCGTGCTGGTCCTCGGCATGCTGCACATCGACGAGCACAACTTGACGCAGTTCTTCGGTTGGCCGGTCCTGATCGGCGGCTGGGAAGGGATCGACCTGCCCGGCTTCGGCGCCTTCCTGCTGGCGGCCGCGGGCGCGGCCGCGCTGTCGCCGGGTGCCTCGCGATCCACGGGCGGCACGACGCACCCGGTCTCGCTGGTCGGGGCCGCGAAGGGGGCGTTCCTGCTGGTGGCCGCCACCGCCCTGGTGCACCTGCTGGCGCCGATCTTCGCGCTGGCCGGGTACGACGGGGCCGAGCTGGGCAGCTCGGGGATCGCGACGCTGATCTGCTACGCCATCGTGCTCGCGCTGGCGCTGCTCGGCTTCGTCTCGACAACTCCCGGGGCATCGGTCAGGGTGCCCGTGACGGCCGCGGCCGGTGCGGCCTTCGTCGTCGTCGCACTCGTCATCGCGATCGCGATCATCGACGAGGGGTACTTCGGGTTCGTCTCGCTCATCGTGGGAAATGCGTCCTACGCGACCGACAGCTGGCTCGTCGCGATCCTGGTCGCCGCGGCGATCGGCATCGCCCTGGTCGGTCCTGCGACGGTCGGCTCGGCTCTGCGCCGAGCGTTGCAGAACGCCCAGACCGCGAACGATCCGGCGACGGCGGCCGGCGCACCGCTGCCGACCGCTCCCGCTGCGCCGACTCCCGCGGCCCCCGCTCCGGCCCCCGCGCCGACGCCTCAGCCGGCACCGCCGGTGGTCGAGCAACCCGCGGTCGAGGAGCCGGTGGCCGAGCCCACGCTGGTCGGCGACCCGGTCGATGCCGCTCTGCAGGAGGCGTCCGATCCGGCGACCGAGCCGGCCCGCCTGGCCGACCTTGCACACCATCATCCGCACACGCGCCCGGCGATTGCCCGACACCCGCAGGCCTATCCCGGCCTGTTGGAGTGGCTCGGCTCCCTCGGCGACCCGGAGGTCGACGCCGCCCTGCAGGAACGTCGACCCTGACGGTCAGCCGCCGCCACCGCGGCGGTGGGCGAAGATCAAGTTGGTCTCGGTGCGGGCGACCTCGGGCCGGGTGCTGAGAACGTCGGTCACGAACGATCTCAGGTCCTCGGTGTCGGCCGTGGCGACGTGCAGGTGGAAGTCGTCGGCGCCGGCCAGGTAGTACGCGTTGAGCACGGGGGGCATCGACGAGACCTCGGCGAAGAAGTCCTCCATGCGAGCACGCAGATCGCCCCGGATGCGCACGGCGATCATCGCCTCGATCGGTCGGCCGATCCACGACGGGTCGACCTGGGCGTGAAATCCCGAGATGACGCCGCGTTCGAGCAGGGAACGCAACCTGATCAGACAGGTCGACGGGGCGACTCCGACGCGTTCGGCGAGCGCGTTGTTGGGCAGTCGGCCCTCGGCGCGCAGCACGTCGACGATCCGGCGGTCGACGGGGTCGAGAACTTCGTTCGGCATGGTGGCTCCTGAGCGTCGGATGTTCGGCAGCAGCCGATCTGACTATCCTATTCCGAATGTTCTTCGGCTGACTCGACAATGATCCACCGATTGGTTGACGATGGAGGTCAACCGTCGAACAGGAGTCCTCGCCCATGAGCCGTCGTCCCGAGCACGTGGTCGTGGTGGGGGCCGGCATGGTCGGCCTGGCCACGGCACGATTCCTGCAACGCGACGGCGTCGAGGTGACCGTCGTCGACCGCGACGGCGTCGCCGCCGGCTCGTCCTGGGGCAACGCCGGCTGGCTCGCGCCTGCGCTGACCCTTCCGCTGCCCGATCCGGCGATCCTGGCCACTGGAGTGCGCGCCACGCTGAGCCCCTCGTCACCGGTCTACGTGCCGGTCCGCCTCGACCCGCAACTGTGGAGGTGGTTGGCCTCGTTCGCCCGCCACTCGACTCCGGCCCATTGGAGTCGTGCGATGCGCGTCTTCAACGCCGCCAACCACGAGGCGCTCGACGCGTTCGCCGAGCTGGAGGCAATGGGCCTGACCGAGCAGACCCGTCCGGCTGAGCCCTTCTTGGCCGCGTTCGCCTCGGCCGTCGATCGTCAGGTGCTGCTGGACGAGCTCGACCAGGTCGCCCGGACCGGCGGTTACGCCGACTTCCACCTGCTCGATCGCGACGAGCTCCACGCCGCGCAGCCCGCGCTGGGGCCCGCGGTCACCCACGGCGTCCGCCTGGACGGTCAGCGCTTCATCAATCCGGGACGGTTCGTCCACGCCGTCGCCGCAGCCGTCGAGAAGGCCGGCGGGACGATCACGCCCGACGTCGACGTCGTCCGGGTCGAGGCAGATCATCGGGGCGCGCGCGCCGTCGCTCGCGACGGTCGAGCCTTCGAGGGCGACGCCGTCGTCATCGCGACCGGCAGCTGGCTCGACTCGCTGGTGCGGCCGCACGGCGTCAAGCACCACGTCCAGGCCGGCCGCGGCTACAGCTTCACGGTCCACCCCGAGGTGCCGCCGACCGGCCCCATCTACTTTCCGATCCAACGGGTGGCGTGCACGCCGCTCGGGGACCCCGAGGACGGCCTGCGGGTCGCCGGGATGATGGAGTTCCGTTCGCCCGAGGCCCCGCTCGACCCGCGCCGGATCGGGGCGATCATCGACGCCGTGTCCCCGATGCTGACCGGTGTCGACTGGTCGGCGCGCACCGACGAGTGGGTCGGCTCGCGTCCTTGTACCGCCGACGGACTACCGCTGGTCGGCGCGACCCGCACCTCGAACGTCCACGTCGCCGGCGGCCACGGCATGTGGGGCATCGCCCTCGGCCCGCTGACCGGCCGCCTACTCACCCAGCAGATCGTCCACGGCCGCACCCCGGACCTGCTCAAGTCCTTCGACCCCCTCCGCTGACACGGACCCCACCCCCGAATTTTGCGGGGTGATGCACCGGTTCTTGGATCTCGACCGGTGCATCACCCCGCAAAATTCGGTCGTGCGTGCCGGAGAGTGTGCTGGGAGGCGAGGGCGAGGAGGACAGCGGTGGCAGCGACGGAGACCGTGACGAGGAAGGCCGGGTGGTGGCCGCCGTGGTCGGCGAGTCGACCGGCGATCGCGGCGCCCAGGGCGTAGCCGATGCCCGTCGACCCCGCGAGCAATGTCATGGCGGCACCGACGCGACGCACCGGGACGAGCACTCCGGCGAGCGCGAAGTTGCTGATCATGTACGGGGCCACGGCGAAGCCCAGCGCCGCGATCACCGCGATCAACGACGGCAGGGAGTCGACCAGCAGCAGTGGCGACGACAACACCAGCAGCGCCACCGCCGACACCAGCATCCGCGTCGCGTAGAGGACCCGTTCGGGCAGCCCCGCGATCGCCAGCCCGGCGATGACGCTGCCGATGCCCAGGACCGCATGGATCAGACCCGCGTCGCCGGCGCGGCCCGCCGCGGTCGCCAGCACCGTGGTGCCGGTCTGGACGCTGCCGAAGATCATCCCGATCAGCAGCTGGGCCAGGACGAGCACCGTGAACGCTGCCGTCCACAAGGTCCCCGGTCGGATCTCGGCACCGTCGACCTGGCGCTCGACGACCCGAGCAGTCGGGTGGAGCGCGAACCACGTGCCGAACACCGCCAGCAACGCCGCACCGGCGAGCAACGCGCCCGAAGGGCTCGCAGCGATCGCCAGCACACCGATCAACGCCGGACCGAGCACGAACGAGGCCTCGTCGGCCGCGCCCTCGTAGGAGAA
>DATMSF010000323.1:0-12947 GCA_035565535.1 Aeromicrobium sp. | reverse complement strand
GTGTGACCGATCAGTGCGGTGTCACCTTGCAGGGCCCCGGCGATGCCCGCGACGGTCGCCAGCGGCACACCGAGGCAGGCGCAAGCGACAGCGAGCGGCACCACGACGACGAGCGCGAGTCGGACCGTGCGGCCCAGCTCGATCGTGAACCGGCGGTAGTCACCGGCAGCGGCCAGCGACGACAGGTAGGGCATGATCGCGGTCGCGAGCGAGACCGTGATGACGCCGTGGGGAACTTGACTGACGAGGAACCCGAACGAGTACACCGTCGCACCGGCCGCCGGTACGCCGCGCTCGGCACCTTCCAGCGTCGCACCGGTGCCGAGTCGATAGATGACGATCAGGGCGATCTGGTTGGCCACGATGAAGCACAACGTCCACCAACTCAGGCGCAGGGTGTGACCCAGGCCGACGCCACGGAAGTCGAACCGCGGGCGGTAACGGAATCCGGTCGCCCGCAGGTAGGGGACCAGGACGAGCGTCTGCAGCGCGATGGCCGCGGTGGACCCGCCGCCGAGCAGCAGGGCCTCGTTCGTCGTGAAGCCGTCGGTGCCGTCGGACGTCCCGAACAGGACGGCGTACAGCACGAGCACGGCGCACGCCACGACGTTGTTGACGATCGGCGCCCACATCATCGGGCCGAATCGTTCGCGGGCGTTGAGGATCTGGCCGACCAGGACGAATGCCCCGTAGAAGAACACCTGCGGCATGCACAGCCACATCAGCAGCCGGGCCGATTCGTGCTGGTGCGCGAACTCCGGTGTGAACAACGAACCGGAGAACACCAGGTGCATCAACCACGGCACCGCGATCAACAGCACGACGGTGGCCACGGCCAGGACCAGCAGGCCGAGAGTCACGACGCGCTGGGCGTAGGCGTCTCCGCCGTCCTCGTGCTCGCGCATCGCGCGCACCAGCTGCGGCACCAGGACGACGTTGAAGATGCCACCGGCCACCAGGATGTACAGCGCGTTGGGGATCGTGTTCGCGGTGTCGAACAAGTCGGCGTCGAGCGACTTGCCGATGACCACGACCAGCAGCCCCAGCCGCAGGAATCCGGTCAACCGGGACACGACCGTGCCCAGCGCCATCCAGGCGCTGGCGCGAGCCAGATTCGGTCGGTCGTCACTCATCGGGGTCACCGGCCGGCGAGGACGCTCCGGACCCTCGGCGGCGGAACCGGCGCACCAGCGCGAACACGACGAACAGGCCTGCCGCACCCATCGCTGCCCACAGCACCGCACCCACCTGGCTCGAACGGATGATGAACTCGTCGGTCGATCCGAACGTTCGTCCGTCAGGCGTCATCAGGTGCACGGTGACGGTCGTGATGTTCTGTTCCTTCAGGTCGACGTCGACCGTGACGGTGCGCCGTTCACCGGCAGCGATGACGACGGGGGGCTGATCGGCGAAGTGCAGGGCGGGATTGCTGGACCTCATCCGCAGGCCGACCGAGATCGCCGTCGTCGATCCGTTGGTGATCGTGATGGGAAATCCACCTTCGGAGCTCGACAGCGTCACTTCCGGCGGGGCCATCACCGTGATGGACGACAGCTGAGAGGAGATCTGCGTCGCCACGGCGTTCGCGGCGGACAATCCTGCCGCACGGTCCGAGCGCCAGCGAATCCCCAGCACGCCGGCGATCTGGCGAGCGAGCGAGTCGTCGAGGTCGGGGCTGTCGACGGCCGCCGAGCTGAGCAGGTCGGCCGTCCGGGCTGCACCGTCGATGACGGCGACCTGCTGGGACGAGATCGGGTCGGCGGTCGCGCGCGCGATCTTGCCCCGGTACCGATCGGCACGCGTCAACATCGACAGCGGCCGTGCCGTGGCGAACGAGGTGTCCTCATGGGTCCAGGTCGCTGCCGGACCGGGGTCGTAGCTTGGTTCGACGAAGACCATCGACTCGCGTCGTTCGGCACTCGACAGCGAGGCGAGGGCAGCGTCGGCATACACCTGCTGGTGCAGCGTGGCCAGGGTGCGTCGGCCCGGGACGTCGCGAGTGATGTCGTCGACCACGAGCAGCGGAAGATCCCCGCTGGAGGTGCGGTACCCGACCAGCAGTCCCGCGGTCGGATCCCAGTCGGGCAGTGCGGTCGACTGCACCAGCACCGGATCGTCGCCGCGCTCGCGCAGGGTGCGGAACAGCGACGCTGACACGCCGGAGGCCGACGGCCACGAGATCCGGTTGCGGGACAGTCCGAAGTCGTCGATCACGGCGTCGGTGGCGCGCTCGACGGCACTGAACAGGTACTGGCGTGCGTCGGCATCGGCGTGCAGTCCCAGCACATCGGTGCGGTCGTAGTCCAGGATCAAGGCCGACGACAGGCTGGCCACGGCGATCAGGTCGTCGCGGAAGTGCTCGGCGACCGACGTGTCGATCGGGGTCAGCTCGTGCCCGGCTGCACGGCCCTGGGCCAGATCGTCCGCGGCGTCGACCAGGGCCGGGTCGACGACGACACCTCGACCGATGGGAGCAGCGGAGACCAGGTCGAGCAGGTTGCGCAGCTGACCGCCCGGCGCCATCGACTCCAGCAGCTCGTCGGCCTCGACGATCGTCCCGTCAGCCGCGCGTGCGGACGGCATGAGCAGTGACCAGACCACGGTGGACGCCGCCTCGGGATGGTCGCCCTCCATGCGCGGCAGGAACGTCGTCGCTCGCGCGATCGAGTTGGCGTCACGTCGGCCGTCGGCGTCCGTGCCGAGGATCTGCACACCGATCGGGTAGACGCCGTCGGTTCCGGTGATGGGTAGCTCGTCGACCGGGATCGACAGCGTGAACGTCGCCGACGTGTTCGGCTCCAGCGAGCCCAGCTCCTCGAACCGACCCGGCTCGATGATCCGGGTTCCGGTGAACCCGTTGTCGAGCGCGGCCTGCTCGTGCAGGTCCTGGCGATCGGTGAACGGGGTGGGCCGGATCAGCAGGTAGGCCTGCAGCTTGGACCAACGCTGCTTGCTGCCGTTCTCGACGACTCCGGACAGCCGGACGGTACCGGAATCACCCAGCACGTTCGGCGTCAGCGAGGTGATCGTGACGCTGACCCCGGAGCCCTGGGCAGCGGTGGCCGGCGAGGCGGCCAGCGTCCAGGTCAGACCCGTGGCGACCAGCAGCATCGCGAACAGGCCACGCAGGGCTCCGAAACGATGGCCGATCACCCCGGCCATGTTAGTGGGGCGCCGGGAGCGGGGGCGTGGGTCGGTAGAGTGTGTTCTCGTGCCTGTCGAGTCCCAGCGGTCCCTCTCGGTCGAGCAGAGAGCTCGTATCGACCGGGCGCTGGACACCGCTTCCTTCCTGGCCGACCTGGGTCGTGCGTTCGCCGCGGACGGTCACGAGCTGGCCGTCGTGGGTGGCCCGGTGCGTGACGCCGTCCTGGGCAGGCCCGTCACCGACTGGGACTTCGCGACGTCGGCGACTCCGGACCAGATCGAGCGGATCGTCGAGCCGTGGGCCGAGGCCACCTGGGACATGGGGCGCGAGTACGGCACGATCGGACTGCGCCACGCCGGTCACGACCTGGAGATCACGACGTACCGCAGCGACTCCTACGATCCGAGCTCTCGCAAGCCGGACGTGACGTTCGGCGACAGTCTCGACGGCGATCTGTCACGGCGTGACTTCGCCGTCAACGCCATGGCGATCCGGTTGCCGTCACGAGAGTTCGTCGACCTGTTCGGGGGAGTCGACGACATCGAGCACCGACGGCTGCGCACACCCGTGACGGCCGAGCAGTCGTTCAGCGACGACCCGTTGCGGATGATGCGCGCCGCGCGGTTCGCCGCCCAGCTGGACTTCACGGTCGCCGACGACGTCCTTCGAGCGATGACGGCGATGGCCGAACGGATCACGATCGTTGCGGCCGAGCGGATCCGGGTCGAGCTGGACAAGACGTTGCTGGCCGACCACCCGGTAGCGGGCCTGCGGCTGCTGGTCGACACGGGGCTGGCCGCACACGTGCTGCCCGAGCTGCCCGCCTTGATGCTCGAGCGCGACGAGCACCACCGCCACAAGGACGTGTACGAGCACTCCTTGACGGTGCTGGAGCAGGCGATCGCCCTGGAGCACCGGTTGCCCGACGGCGGCCCCGACCTGGTCAACCGGTTGGCGGCGCTGCTGCACGACATCGGCAAGCCCAAGACGCGGCGATTCGGCGAGGGCGGCGTGGTCACGTTCCACCACCACGACGTGGTGGGTGCCAAGCTGGCCCGCAAGCGGCTGACCGCGCTGCGGTACAGCAACGACGTCATCGACCAGGTCAGCCGCTTGATCGAGCTGCACCTGCGCTTCCACGGCTACGGCTCGGGCGAGTGGACCGATTCGGCGGTCCGCCGGTACGTGCGGGACGCAGGCGACCAGCTGCAGCGACTCCACATCCTGACCCGGGCCGACTGCACGACCCGCAACGCTCGCAAGGCGGCGCGGTTGCAGCGCACGTACGACGGTCTGGAGGAACGCATCGAGGCGCTGGCCGCCCGCGAGGAGCTCGACGCGATCCGACCGGACCTGGACGGGACCCAGATCATGCAGATTCTCGGCATCGGCCCGGGTCGCGACGTCGGCGAGGCGTATCGCTTCCTGCTCGATCTGCGGATGGACCGCGGCCCGTTGAGCGTCGAACATGCCACCGAGGCGTTGTTGGCCTGGTGGGCTGCGCGGTCGGGCTAGTCTCGGTCTCGTGCCCGAACAACTCGACGGACGCGTCGCCCGCGGTGAGCGGACCCGCCGAGCCATCGTCGACGCGCACACCGACCTGGTGCGCGCCGGCGTCCTGCGGCCCACGGCCCAGGCGGTGGCCGACCATGCGGGGGTCTCGATCCGCACCCTGTGGTCGAACTTCAGCGATGTCGAGGCCCTACTCGAGGCGTCGGTGGCTCGTTGGCTGGAGCTGGACCTGACGTGGTGGACGCCGGTCGATCCGCAGCTGCCGCTGTCCGAGCGCATCACGACGTTCTGCCGCCGGCGAGCCGACCGGCACGAGAAGATGGCGCCCGCGGCACGGTCCGCTGCGCTGAGCGAGCCGTTCTCGGCCGCACTGCGCGCGTCACGACGTCAGCACGTCGAACGGCTGCTGGCCGACCTGGAGCACTCGTTCTCACCGGAGCTGGGTGCGCGCACCGTGGACGGGCCGCGCACGTACCACGAGCTGTACGTCGCTGCCTGCTGGCCGACGTGGTCGGTGCTGATCGATGACCTCCGGTTGTCGCGGGAACAGGCGACGGCTGTCATGATCGACGCCTTCCGCGACCACCTCGACGGCTGAGGGACGACGAACGGGCCGATCCCCGAAGGGACCGACCCGTTCACGGTCGAGATCGACTCAGCGCTCTTCTTCGCCTCGGATGTAGGCCTCGAGCTTGGCGCGTCCCAGATCGTCCGGACGCTGCTCCGGCGGCGACTTCATCAGGTAGGACGAGGCGCTCAGCAGGGCGCCACCGATGCCGCGATCCTTGGCGATCTTGGCCGCCCGGATGGCGTCGATGATGATGCCGGCCGAGTTCGGCGAGTCCCACACCTCGAGCTTGTACTCCAGGTTCAACGGCACGTCACCGAACGCGCGGCCCTCGAGGCGCACGTAGGCCCACTTGCGGTCGTCGAGCCAGGCGACGTAGTCCGACGGACCGATGTGGACGTTCTTGTCCTCGACCTTGCCGGCCAGCGGGCCGTTGAGGTTCGACGTCACGGCCTGGGTCTTGGAGACCTTCTTGGACTCCAGGCGCTCACGCTCGAGCATGTTCTTGAAGTCCATGTTGCCGCCGACGTTGAGCTGGTACGTGCGGTCCAGGACGACACCGCGGTCCTCGAACAGCTTGGCCAGCACGCGGTGCGTGATGGTCGCGCCGACCTGGCTCTTGATGTCGTCGCCGATGATCGGCACGCCGGCGTCCTCGAACTTCTTGGCCCACTCGGGGTCGGAGGCGATGAACACGGGCAGGGCGTTGACGAACGCGACGTTGGCGTCGATCGCGCACTGGGCGTAGAACTTGTCAGCAGCCTCGGACCCGACGGGGAGGTAGGACACGAGCACGTCCGCCTGGGTGTCCTTGAGGACCTGGACGACGTCGACGGGCTCGGCGTCGGACTCCTCGATCGTCTCCAGGTAGTATTTGCCCAGACCGTCGAGGGTGTGACCACGCTGGACCGTGACACCGGTCGGCGGCACGTCGGTGATCTTGATGGTGTTGTTCTCGCTGTTCTGCGTCGCCTCGGCCAGGTCGAAGCCGACCTTCTTGGCGTCGACGTCGAACGCGGCGACGAACTCGACGTCGCTGACGTGGTAGTCACCGAACGTGACGTGCATGAGACCCGGAACAGTCCCCGCCGGATCGGCGTCCTTGTAGTACTCGACGCCCTGGATGAGCGACGTGGCGCAGTTACCGACGCCGACGATGGCGACGCGAATCGGGTTCGAACCCATGGGTTCTCCTGTCTGGGTTGTGTTGATGGACAACTGTCATGAGGTGGTGGGTGGTGACTCGATCAGTCCTGCACGCTCGCGATCGATCAGATCGGTGAGCCAGCTGATCTCACGCTCGACCGACTCCAGACCGTGCCGCTGCAGCTCGGCCGTGTAGGCGTCGGCTCGGTCACGGCTGCGTTGCGCCGAACGACGAACGTTGTCGAGCCGCTCCTCGAGTCGGCTGCGCCGGCCCTCCATGATGCGTACTCGAGCAGCGCTGTCGGTGCGCGCGAAGAACGCGAACCGGACACCGAACGCCTCGTCGTCCCAGGCCGAGGGCCCGGACTCCTCCAGCATCTGGGCGAAGTGCTCCTTGCCCTCGGCGGTGAGTCGGTAGACGATCTTGGCGCGTCGGCTCCGTCCTTCGGGAGCAGGCGATCCGTCGGCCACGATGTAGCCGGCGGTCGTCAGCGCCTTCAGGCACGGATAGAGCGTGCCGTAGGACAACACGCGTCCCCAGCCCAGGAGCACGTTCAGCTGCTTGCGCAGCTCATAGCCGTGCATGGGTGCGTCGTGCAGCAGTCCGAGGACCGCCGTCTCCAACGCAGCACCGCGTCTGGCCATGTGAACACTCCCTGACAAAGTCGTGCATGTGTCTGTATATCGAAACGATACATCGAACCTCTGTATCGAGCCACAGACGCATGACAGTGACGTGTGTCACGATCCGACCTGCACCTGAGCACACTTCTCAGGTGCGTCCGGCACACTAGGACGGATCCGTGTTCCGATCCCCTGGGATCTCGACGAAGGAAACCTCACGTGGCACAGGCTCGACGCCGATCCAAACCCACCCCCAAGAAGGGCGGGCGACTCAGGTCGCTCGCTGCCGGCATCAGCGGGCAGGGCGCCGGGTGGACCAAGGTCGTGCGCTGGATCGCGTTCTTGTCGGTGGCCGGAATCCTCGCCGGAGCGCTGACCTTCTTCGTGCTCTACCGCGCCATCGCGATCCCCGATCCGAACGCGGACTTCCTGACGCAGACCACGACGGTGTACTACTCCGACGGCAAGCACAAGATCGGCACGTTCGCCAACCAGGACCGCGAGAGCATCCCGCTGTCCGAGATCCCCGCGTCGATGCAGGCGGCGGCCATCGCGGCCGAGGACCGCTCGTTCTACGAGAACCGGGGAATCGACTTCAAGGGCATCTTGCGTGCACTGCGCGACAACACCACGTCGGGCGAGATCACCGGTGGTGGCTCGACCATCACCCAGCAGTACGTCAAGATCCTCTACCTGACGCAGGAGCGCTCCTACACCCGCAAGGTCAAGGAAGCGATCTTGTCGATCAAGATCCACAACCAGCTGTCCAAGAAGGAGATCCTCGAGGGCTACCTCAACACGATCTACTTCGGCAACGGCGCCTACGGCGTCCAGGTCGCGTCGCAGACCTACTTCGGCAAGCCGGCCGCCGAGCTGGACTACGCCGAGTCGGCGTTCCTGGCCACCATCATCAACAGCCCCAGCTACTACGACCCCTACGTCGAGGGGGCCAAGGAGCGGATCCTGCCGCGCTACAACTACGTCCTCGACGGCATGTTGAAGTCCGGCGCCATCACGCAGGCCGAGCGCGAGGAGTACCGCGACAAGCTGCCGAAGTTCGTCAAGAAGAAGATCAGCAACCGTTTCGGCGGTACCAACGGCTACCTGCTCGACATGGTCAAGAAGGAGCTGATCGACGAGCTGGACTTCACCGAGGGCCAGGTCACCGGTGGGGGCTACAAGATCATCACCTCGTTCGACTACGAGCGGCAGAAGGCCGCGGTCGCCGCCGTCAAGGCCAACAAGCCCGACAAGGACGAGCTGAACACGGCCCTGGTGTCCGTCGAGCCGGGCACGGGTGCGGTGCAGGCGCTGTACGGCGGCCCCGACTTCGTCGAGAAGCCGTTCAACTGGGCCACCCAGGGCACCCAGCCCGGATCGACGTTCAAGGTGTTCGCCGTGATCGCGGCGCTGGAGGACGGGTACAGCCTCAAGACCCAGCTCAACGGTTCGCCGTTCAAGGTCGGTAACTTCCGCGTTCAGAACCAGGGTGACTCAGGCGGAGCAGCCTTCGGCAAGGTCTCACTGGAGCGCGCCACCCAGAAGTCCATCAACACCGCCTTCGTCGACCTGACGTTGCAGATGGGCGACGACAACGTCGAGGTCGGTGCACGCAAGGTTCTCGACGCAGCGGTCGAAGCGGGCATCCCGCAGTCGGTGGTCGACAAGATATCCCCGGTGGCGGTCACCTCCTTGGGCTATGCCCCCGTCGCGCCGATCGACATGGCGAATGCTTACGCAACGGTCGCCGCCGGCGGTGAACGGGCGGAGTGGTTCGTGGTCGACAAGGTCAGCAGCGACGACCAGACGCTGTACGAGCACAAGGTCAAGACGAAGCGCACCATCACCGAGGCCGTCGCCGGTGACACCATCAAGGCGTTGCGGAGCGTCGTCGGCAGCGGGGGCACCGGCACCCGTGGCCGCACGATCTGCCCGACTGGTGGCAAGACTGGAACGGCGACCGCTGGAAGCGAGACGGACCAGCACGTGTCGTCGTCGTGGTTCGCAGGAATCACCCCTCACCTGGCGACCGCCGTCATGTACAACCGAGGCGTCGGCAACGAGAACCTCGAGGGCTACATGATCCCGTTCTACGGCGGCACCATCCCGGCCATGACGTTCAGGTCGTACATGAACGAGGCCCTGGAGGGTACCGACTGCGGCTCCTTCGTCAAGCCCGGCAACATCAAGGCCGACAAGGGCACCGAGTACAAGGAACCGCCGCCGAAGTGCAAGAGCAACGAGATGCTGAACGACAAGAAGGACGCCTGCGTCCCCAAGCCGGTGCCCACGTGCGACGTCGGTGAGGTCTTGAACCCCGATCAGACGGCGTGCATCCCCAGCCCGTCCCCCACACCGACCCCGACGACACCGACGTCCCCGAGCCCGACGTCGAGCCCGAGCACACCACCACCGGCCGAGTCGTTGTCGACCGGGCGCGAATGTCGGCGCTGGGGGTACTCGTGGCAGTCCGGCGGCATTCTCGGCAGCGGCGAGTGCGTGGAGGCCTAGGCAGAGCGGCAGGTGCCGGTTACTCCCACACGACCTCGTCGAACGTGGCCGTGGTGTAGCGGACGGCGACCTCGATCGTGGCGCCCACGGCCGGAGGAGCGACGTCGGCGGGCAGGAAGATCAAGCTGACCTGCATGTGCGGGGGTTCGGCGAACCATCGTTGCTTGCCCTCGACGCTGAACGGCGACAAGGACAGTCCGGCGGCCTCCAGACCGCCCTTGGCGAAGGTCTTGCCCCGCTGGAGCACCCCACGGCCGACGCGGGGCGCCTCGAGACCGACTCCGTGGCTGGTGCCGCCGGCGACGACGAGCACGACGCCGTCGCGTGGCACGGTGCGCTGGCGGTAGCCGATGCGTTCACCGCGAGCGACGGTGTGACGATCCAGCACCCGGGCGCGAACCGACAGCGCCGACAGGTCGCCGAGCCACAGTGACGTCCCGATGCGACGACGCACCGTCAGCTGGGGGCGACTCTCGGCCAGCACCGTCGTCTCGACGGCCGACAGGTGGGACACGTACAGCGTGGTGGTCTGCAGCTGCGAGGCCAGCAACGCACCGGCCCAGCTCTGCGCCTCGCCCAGGTTCCCGCCCGGTGCAGGATTGGTCAGCGGAAGGTGGATCGCGAATCCGTCGACCACCAGCTCACCCAGCGCGGCGACGGCCTCTGCCAGCTCGTGACGGTCCAGACCGTGACGCGACATCGAGGTCTCGCCCTCGACCACGACGCGGGCGCCCGGGGCGCGGGCGGCCAGCTCGGCGACGTCCTCCACCCGGCCCACGGTGTGGACGACTCGCGGATCCAGTGCAGGTTCGACGGCGTGCAGGTCGGTCAGGAACGGGCGCCACGGCGTCAGCACCATGACCTCACCGGTGAAGCCGGCCAGGGCGCCGGGAACCTCGGCGTACGTGCCGACCGCGACCAGATCGGCACCCAACCGGTCGGCCTCGGCGAACAGCAGCTCGCGACCGAATCCGTAGCCGTTGCCCTTCACGACCGGGACGACGCCGGCAGTGGCCGCCTGGTCCAGGTGTGAGCGCCAGCGGCTGCGGTCGATGTGCAGGCAGAACATCGGTCACCGCCTCTTCAGGTATTGGGTGAATCCCAGGTACAACGCGCGGTTGAGCGGCAGGTCCCACTCACCGAGGTACTCCACGGCGTGACCGCCGGTGCCCACCTTGAACTGGATCAGACCCAGGTGCGGGTCGCCTTCGGCGAGCGTGTCGGTGATGCCGCGCAGGTCGTACACGTCGGCTCCGGCTGCGAGGGCGTCGCGCATCATCTGCCACTGGACGGCGTTCGATCCGCGCACGTCCCGTTTCGCCGTGGTCGAGGCGCCGTAGGAGTACCACGCGTGTGTCCCGACCCGGACCAGCGTCGTGGCCGCCACCAGATCGCCGTCGTGGTGCGCGAGATAGAGCCGCATCCGGTCGGGGTCCTCGGCCGTCAGCGCGTCCCACATCCGTTCGAAGTACGACAGCGGACGCGGTGTGAAGTGGTCGCGCTCGGCGGTCTCGACGTAGACCCGATGGAAGTCGCCCAGGTCGTCACGACCACCGGTCGAGACCTCCACCCCGGCCTTGTCGGCCTTGCGGATGTTGCGGCGCCACAGCTGGTTCATCCCGGCCAGCACGTCGTCCTCGGTCCTGCCGGCCAGTGGCACGTGGAAGTTGTACTTGGGCTGCCCGGCCGAGAAGCCGCCGACCGACGGCACCTCGCGCCAGCCGGCCGTCCGCAACGTCCGGGCCACCTCGACCGCTGCGTGGTCGACTTCGTCGGCCGGAGCCTGCGTCAACGACCTGAGCGCCGGATCGGCGATGGCGGCCTTGATGGTCGGTGCGTACCAGCGGCGGGTGATGACGGGCGGGCCCATCCGGATGCCGAACGAGCCGGCCTTCTTCAGGTGGTCGGTCATGGGGCGCAACCAGGCGTCGAGGTCACCGCCCGTCCAGTCGATCGCCGGTCCTTCGGGCAGATAGGCCAGGTAGCGCTTGACCTTGGGAAGCTGGCGGTACAGCACCAGCGCGGCCCCGACGATCTCGCCGTCGGCGAACCAGCCGATCGACTCCCCGCGCCACTCGTTCTTCACGGTTGCCCAGGCGGGAGTCTGCAGGAAGCTGACGGTGGGCCGGGAGCAGATGAACGTCAGGTGTTCCTCGGCCGAGATGGTCCGAACCGTCAGCGTCTGGGTCACGCCGCCACGCTACCAACGCGAGCGACGAGACGTTCCGGGCTGGTTGCGTCTCCAGTCGTCGGTTAGGCTCGCCTAAGTGAACACGTATCGCGCCACCGTTCTCGGACGCCGTCAGCTCTCGGCCCATCTGGTGTCCATCGCGCTCGAGGTCGAGGGCGACTTCATCAGCACCTCGATCCCCGACGAGTACCTGCGGGTCATGATTCCGCCGGCCGGTGCCGAGCTGGTGCTGCCGACGATCGACTCCGAGACGTACTCCGTGACCTACCCCGAGGGGGCGGTCGAGCCGGAGTCGCGCGTCTACACCGTCTCCGACCACCGCATCGTCGACGGACGAACGCAGATCGACATCGACGTCGCACTGCACGACGTGGGTGTCGGCTCGGACTGGGCCCGCACGTGCGAGGCGGGTGACCAGGTGGGTCTGACGGAGGCACACGGGTTGTACGCCGCTGCCGACGACGTCGGCTGGCAGCTGCTGGTCTGCGACATCACGGGGGTGCCGGCCCTGGCACGCATCCTGCGCGGACTGAGCCCTGGGCAGCGGGTGGAGGCGCACGTCGTGATCACCGACGAAGGTGACCAGGTCGCGCTGCCCAGCGCCGCCGACGTCGACCTGACCTGGCACCTCGTGCAGGACGAGCGGCACATCAGCGAGGCCCTGTCAGCCCGGGTCGTCGATCGTGAGCTGCCCGAGTCGGACCGGTACGTCTGGCTGGCCGGCGAAGCGCGTGCGAGTCGCGCCGCACGCAAGTACCTGCGTCGCACCCTCGGCTGGCCGCAGTCCGACTTCTACACCTGCGGGTACTGGCAGCTGGACGCCGAGAAGTGGAACGCCCGCTTCGAGCAGGTCGCCGACCGGGTCATCGCCGAGTCGATCGCAGCCGAGAAGAGTGCCGGGGGCGACCAGGGCGCGTACCTGGACGCGATCGACGAGATCTACGAGCGCGCCGGGTTGTGATGCTCGGCCCGTGAACCGCTCACGCCACGAACGCGTGGGCCGGGCGCGACGGGATGATCAGCAGCTTCATCCCGGCCTCCTCCGGGGTGCGATCGGCCTTGCGATGATTGCATCGTCGGCATGCGGCCACGGCGTTGTCCCAGGTCAGGGTGCCACCGCGACTGCGCGGTATGACGTGGTCCACGGTCTCGGCGTGCCCGCCGCAGTACGCGCACATCTTGTCGCGCGCCTTGATCGCGCTCTTGGTGCACAGCTGCGGCCGGCGGTGCAACCAGCGCGTCACGACGTA
>DATMSF010000322.1:0-3764 GCA_035565535.1 Aeromicrobium sp. | reverse complement strand
GCTGACCTGCAGCCAGCTGTCCGAGAGCTGCTCGGCCATGCCCTCGCCCCACTCCACGACCGTGACGGCCTCGTCCGTGGTGGCGTCGAGGTCGATGTCGTCGATCTCCGCGGCACCACCGAGGCGGTAGGCGTCGACGTGCACCAAAGGTGGTCCGCCGACCAGGGAGGGATGGGTACGTGCGATCACGAACGTCGGCGACGTGACGGGCCCGCGTACGTCCAACGCCGCGCCGAGACCCTGCGTGAACGTCGTCTTGCCGGCCCCCAGGTCGCCGGTCAGGACCAGCAGGTCACCGGCCCGCAACAGGGTCGCGACGCGGGCGGCCAGGTCCTGCATGTGGCGCGCGGTCGGCACCTCCCGGGCCAGCCACAACGTCTTGCCGAACGTGATCGTGGTGCCGTCCCGCTCGATCGGCAGGTACTTGCGGTGGGTCCAGAAGCGCACGTTCTCGGGCAGCTCCTCGCGAACGTGCAACCAGATGCCGTCCTTGCCGCGCTCCTCGGCGGTGTCCTCCGCGACGCCGACCATCGCCGAGGCCACCCCGCGGTCCTGCAGATCGGGGTGCACGCTGACCCTCCGCAGCCCGAGCAGACCCGGGCGACTCTCGTCGAACAGCAGCGCGCCCATCGCGACGCCACGACGCTCCACCAGCAGCCCACCGGCGGCGCCCAGCGCGGCACGCACCGACTCGACCGTCTCCTGAAGCGCCGTCGACGGAGGATCGAGGACCGGGCGTGCGCCGAACGACCGGTGGATCACGTCGACGACCTGTTCGGCGTGCTCCGGTCCGGCCTCGATGACGTTCAGCTCGGTCATCTGTGGCTACGCACCTGGTCGATCAGCTGCTCGATTGCTTCGGTGACGGTCTCGTGCTGCTCGAACATCATCATGTGACCGGCGCCCTCGACGGTCACCAGGCGTGCGCCGGGGATGCTCTCGGCCAGCCGCTCGCTGTGCGAGTACGGCGTGAGCTGGTCGTACGGACCACCGACGACGACGGTGCGAGCCCGACCGAGCGCCTCGTGGCCGGACGTCAGGTCGAGACCGACGAAGTTGCGGTGGAAGTCGAAGATCACGTTCGAACGCGCCCGCAGGATCATCTCGTCGCACATGTCGATGTGCTTGGGCTCGGCCTCGGGGCCGACGGCCCAGCGGCGCAGCACCGAGTAGCTGTTGAACGAACGACCCCAGTCCATCGCCGGCCGGATGGCTCGGAGCAACGGCACCAGCACCGTCAACGCAGGACTGGACTGCAGCAGCCGTCCGCTGCTGGTGCCGACCAGAGCCACACCTTGGATGCGGTCGCCGAACAGCGACGGCTCGTCGATCGCGAGTCGCTGGATCGTCATGCCGCCCATCGAGTGCCCGACGAGCACCAGCGGCCCCTCGGGCACCACGCGCTGCAGCACGATCGCGACGTCCTTGGCCAGGTCGACCAGTGTCGAGCCGGCCGCGCGCGACCGCCCGGAGCCGCCGTGCCCGCGATGGTCCATGAACACCATCCGCAGCCCGGGAGTGCCGCGCAGCGCGAGCCGCTGGTAGTGCCAGGTGTCGAGCGTGCACATCCAGCCGTGCAGGAACACCGCTGTCAGATCGGCGCCGCCGGGTGGCTCGTCGACCTCGACGTTGATCGCCGTCCCGTCGTGTCCGGTGATCGTGAACGCCGGGGAGTGGACGGTGCCGAACTCGACGTCCTCCCCTCGCCGCAGCCGGCGCCGGTCCCGGCGCTTGTCGTTGACCACGCTCGCCGCCACCCCGGCGGCGACGAACGCCCCGGCCGTGACGGCCATCCGTCTCGCGACGTCACGTCTCATGCGTCCTGGCTTCCTGCATACGTGCGCACGACCCGGCCGCCGATGCGCGTCACGATCTCGTAGGCAATCGTGCCGCATGCCTCGGCCCAATCCAGCGCCGACGGTTCACCGTCGTCGCCGGGGCCGAACAACGTCACGACGTCGCCACGTGCGGCCGGACGGTCACCCAGATCGACCATCAGCTGGTCCATGCAAACCCGACCGACCTGGCTGACGCGTGCTCCGCCGAACCCGGCTCCCACGCGATTGGACGCGGCGACCGGCACCCCTTCGCCGTAGCCGAGTGGCACCAGGCCGAGCGTCGTCTCCGTCCCGGTCGTGAAGGTGTGGCCGTAGGAGACGCCGCTGCCAGCGGGGACCCGTTTGACGGCCGCCAAGCGGCCGCGCAGCGTCATGACGGGCCGCAGGTCGACCGGGTGCGACAGGCCCGGCGCAGGGTCGAGGCCGTACGACGCGATGCCCAGCCGCACCAGATCGAAACGCGCCGACGCACGGGTGAGGGCGGCCAGCGAGTTGCTCAGGTGGCGCAGCCCCGGCTCGAGACCGGCCGCGACCATCTCGTCAACGGCCGCCCGGAATCTGGCTTCTTGTGCGTCGTTCTCGGGGTGGTCCGGTTCGTCAGCACAGGCGAAGTGGGACCACACGCCCGTGATCTCGACGCGGCCGGCCGCCTGTTCGGCTGCTGCTCGTTCGACCAGACGCGACCACTCGACGCCGCGAGCGCCGTTGCGCGACAGCCCGGTGTCGACCTTGAGCTGCACGCGCGGGCGCCGTGGCGCAGCCGCCATGATCTCCTCCATCTGTGCCGTGGAGGACGCGGTCACCTCCACGTCCGCCGCGATGGCCTCGGCGAACGCGGCTCCGGGGGCGGCCAACCAGCACAACACGGGGCCGCGGTCCCCCGACGACCGCAGTGCGAGTGCTTCGTCGACGGTTGCGACGCCCAGCCAGTCCACCCCGGCGTCGCGAGCGGCTCGCGCGATGGGCACCGTCCCGTGGCCGTACGCGTTCGCCTTGACCACCGTCATCACCTGGGCCCCGCCGACGTGACGTGTGAGCGCCTCGACGTTGCTGCGATAGGCGTCGAGGTCGATGTGAGCCTCGGCCTGCGGTGACTGCGTCTGCCCCCCGCTCATGCCCAGTCCTCCCGCCGCACGTCACCGAGGTCGCCGGTCAGGAAGTCGGCGACGACACGTGGCAGAGCGGCAGCCACGTCGGACGCAGTGATCGGGCCACCCGGGTTGGCTGCGACGGCCGCGGCGCCGTGCAGGAAGGCACCGAGTCGCGCAGCGTCGAAGACCGACAGACCCGTGGCGAGCAGTGAGCCGACGAACCCGGCGAGCACGTCACCGGCCCCCGCCGTCCCGAGCCACGGCGTGCCGGACAGGTTGACCGCCGTCCGTCCGTCCGGGGCCACCACGACGGTGCGAGCACCTTTCAGCAGCACCGGACCGGTGAACCGGTCGGGAAGGTGGTCCAGGGCGGAGGCGTCGATGACGGTGGGCAGGCCATCGGCCAGCACCGAACCGAGTCCGGCGGCGACGTCGTCGCCACCTCCGGGACCCACGACCCACGCCTGCACCTGCCCGCGCGCCGTGACGACCTCGGGAGCGTGGTCGACCACCCGTTGCGCGAGCCGTTCGGGGCCGACGAATCGGATCATCCCCGCAGTACCCGCACGGGCGCCCGCGACGCACAGGTGGGCGGCACCGGCATACTCCTGCGAACCCGCGCGAATGCCGACCACCCCGCGCGTGTACTTGTGTCCCGACGGTGAAGGAAGGGCGTCCGTCAGCAGGTGGACGTCGGAGGGTTCGACGACCTCGACGACCGGTGCTGGCAGGTGGGGTTCGAGTCCGAGGTCCACCAGCACCACCTCACCGCAGTGCCGCGCCGCCGGGTCCACGAGCAGGGCCGGCTTGTAGGTGCCGAACGTGACGGTCAGAT
>DATMSF010000321.1:0-3461 GCA_035565535.1 Aeromicrobium sp. | reverse complement strand
TCAGCAGCAGATCGTCCGGGACGGGGTCGGGGAGCACGAACTCACCCTGGGCCTGCGACAGGTAGACGATGGTTCCGCGTTCGAGGTCGCGGTGCAGGAACTGCGAGACGTAGCCGTCGGGGTGGGCCTTGACCGACACCGTGAACCGGCGATCGTGCAGGTGGGCGCTGGAGCTGACCGAGAAGACGCGCACCTTGCGGGTGCCGTCGACCTCGACGCCGAACTCGACGTGCTGGCCGGGCTCGAAGCCCCTCCAGGCACCGTTGGCCTGCAGCTCGACGGTGCTGGCAGCGCCGGTCTCGCGGCGTACGTCGACGACCCGGGCCCGGACAGCCTCGGCCGTTGCGAGGGGGTGCAGACGCTCCAGGTAGTGATCAGGGTGGTGCGGCGACGTCAGGGCGCGCACCGGCTTGGACACCAGTGCCGTGCGGAGAATGCCCATGGTTGGCCTTCACAAGTGGGTGAACATGCGTACACTGAAATAATGCCTCTAGGTGGTGCTACGCGCAAGTAACCCGTCTCGTGATGTGACCCACTGAGGACACAGGTGTTCACTGAAATCGACAGATAGGCTGGTCAGGTGACCGAGACCGCAGTCGAGACCACGCGTGCCGCCCAAAAAGAGCGCACGCGACAGGCGTTGCTGGACGCAGCGCTGGCGCTGTCGCAGCAACACGGCTTCGCCCAGCTCAGCCTGCGGCAGGTCGCCCGGCGCGCCGGCGTCGTGCCGACGGCGTTCTACCGGCACTTCGAGTCGATGGACGAGCTGGGGCTCGCGTTGGTCGAGCAGTCCTTCTCGACGCTACGGGCCATGATCCGCGACGCCCAGCGCGACCCCGACACGATCGCCAACATCATCGAGGCGTCGGCGGAGATCCTGGTGCGCGTCGTCAAGCAGAACAAGGCACACTTCGGATTCGTCGCGCGAGAGCGCACCAGCGGCTCGGACGCCGTGCGCGATGCGATTCAGCGCGAGCTCGAGCTGTTCATCTCCGAGCTGGGGGTCGTGCTCGCGCGACTGCCGCACATCGAGAACTGGTCCAGCGACGACGTGAAGATGGCCTCGGGGCTGTTCGTGCGCAACATGGTCTACCGCGCCGAGCAGGTCGTGCAGACGCCCGACGGGCGCACCGACATCGAGGAGGACATCAAGCGCAAGGCGCGCCGCGAGATGCGGATGATCGTCCTGGGCTTCGAGAAGTGGCGCTCGGACAGCTGAGTCAGGCGGTCAGGACCGACTGGGCCCACTGGTCCTGAGCCGCGGCTGCCAACGTGTCGAGGGCGATGTTGAAGATGTCGTCGCCCAGCTGGTCCTCCAGCATCCAGATGATGCCCGGATCGGACTCGAACTCCGCCGACCACTCGACGTAGCACGTCGTGTCGTGCTGCGGCTCGACCACGATCGTGGCGCGGTGATCGGTGATCGGGAACGGCGGCTCGGGCATCGAGTACGTCAGCGTCATGGACGTGTCGTCGCGTTCGCCGACCGTCACGACGAGCTCGGGCGACGCCTCGGGTCCGCCCTGGTAGATGTTCAGGCGCGGGTGCCACACGGCGAAGTCCTGCACCAGGGTCCACACCCGGTCGGCGGGGGCGGCGATGAACGTACGGCGAGAGATGCGAGGCACCAGAACTCCTTCGAAGACTGCAGCTACCAGTCAACAACGTCGGGCCTTCGGATGCGACCTGATCGACTGAGGCATTGCTCACGTTAGGGTGCAGCACATGAGTCGACTCGCACGCTGGGTCGCCGCGCTGGCCGTCTTCTGCGGTCTGACGCTGCTGCCTGCCACCGCCCTTGCCGCCGACAACAACGTCACGTCGATCACGATCGACGACACCGCAGGCATCCTCAACCACGACAAGATCCGTGACGTCATGGCCACGATCGAGTTCAACCAGCCGACGAAGGTGGCGTTCTACACCCGCGAGGGCGAGTACTCGGACAACATCAACACCGAGACGTTGTTCCGGGCTCGCTCGCACCACCCCGAGTGGATCAGCGCCGATCCCGAGGACTACGGCGACTACTGGGCGGACAACTACCTCATCATCACGTTGTCCGTGGAGAGCGACGGCCACGGTCAGATCGGCACGTACTTCGGCGAGGACCGCAAGGTCAGCGACTCGCTGATGGAGTCGATGCACGAAGCCGGCTACCCCGACTTCCGACAGGCGCGCTGGACCGACGGCGTGCTCGCGGTGGCCCAGCGCGGCTCAGAGGTCATGAACCGCCCCTGGTACCAGCAGCCGGCCGTGTGGTGGACCGGTGGCATCGGTGGTGCGATCGCTGCGGCGACCACCGGCACGGTGGCAGCCGTGCGATCCAAGCGGCGCACGTCGTTCGCCGAGGAGCTCGCGGCCGGCCGCAGGCACCTGGCCAACGTGTCCACGGATCTGGACGCGACGGAGATCTCCGCCCGCACGCTGCCGAGCGGCTCACGGCACGCCGACGAGCTGGAACGTCGGTTCGCCGACTTCATCACGCGGTATCGCAAGGCATTCACCGACCAGCAGGAGCTGGAGGCCGCCGAGAAGAAGGTGCGGTCGTCGTCGGCCGGGGTGGCGCGCTCCAAGTCCTTCCGCGAGGTCGCCGAGGAGCTGGACTTCACCGACGACGCGATCCTGCAGGCTGCTGCGCTGTACACGCGGTCGGCGACCTGGCAGGACGCCTGGCGCGCACAGACGGCACCGCTGCTGGCCGACCTGGACGAGATCGGCTCGCTGACGTCGGATGCGGCCGACTCGACGCAGGCGGCCGCCTCGGCCCTGCGGTCCTTCGCCGACGAGGCCCGGACCGCGGTCGAGGCGATCAGCGCTGACCTGCAGGCCCAGACCATCGGGGTCGACGCGGCGCTGGACGGGCTGGCCGATCTGCGCAAGAAGCTGACCGAACGGCTCGACGCGTTCGCCACGGCGCAGATCGCCGCCTTCGCCAAATCAGAATCGGAGAAGCAGAAGATGCGCGACAAGATGCGAGAGGCCCGGTACGAGTACTCCTCGCGGCAGCGTCGTCGCGGCACGGGCTCGATCCTGGACGTGACCCTGCCCGGTGACCTGTTCTGGCGGGTGCAGTCGTACTCCGCGGGCTACCAAGCGGGCCGCAGCACGGTCCAGAGCGACCGCAACGCCGCATCGCGGTCCTCGTCCGGCGGAATCTCCCACGGCTACTCCGGCGGAGGAGGCAGCTTCTCCGGGTCCGGGGGATCGTCGAGGTTCTAGCCGACGCTCACGCGAAGTAGCGCAGGTAGACGTAGCCCCAGGCGATCAGCACGCTGATGATCGTGACGGGTATGCCGTAGCGGGTGAACTGCCAGAACGTGATCTTGTGTCCGCCGCGTGCCGCCAGCCCGATCGCCACGACGTTGGCGCTGGCCGCAATGGCAGTTCCGTTGCCACCGAAGTCGGCACCCAGGGCGAAGGCCCACCACAGACCCTGCGTGGCACGGTCGTCCTGGATC